>NZ_JBTNDI010000014.1:0-81823 GCF_054511075.1 Arthrobacter sp. TMS2-4 | reverse complement strand
CCAGTAGTCGTCGCGTTCCGGGTCGTGGAGTTCGTGTTCTTCGAGGTGGGGGAGTAGGTGCCGGTCGAGCCAGGCGTGCCAGGCGGCGCGTTCCTTGCGGTAGCGGGTGATTTGGGCTTCGCGGTCTTCGGTGGCGCCGAGCCGGGCGGCGAGCTGGTGGAGGTTGGTGGTGGTAACGATCTCCCAGCGGCCGTGGTGCCGGCGAATCATCTGCAACGTTTCCATGCGGGCCAGGTGGTCGGTGAGGGCGCGCCGGCTGATGCCGGTGGTCCGGGTGAGGTCCGCGGTGGTGGGGGAGTGGCGACCGCGTTCGATGCCCTCGTAGGCCAGGGCCGCGACGTCTCCCAGGGCCCGGAACACGGGGCGGATGGCATGGATTTTACCTTTACGCCAGGTCAGGTCGCGGGCAAGCTGCTGGAACTCGGTCGGCAGCTGCACGGCGTAGGTGTCGGCGTTCCGGCCGCGTCCCCGGTCGATGCGGGTGAGAATGCCTGCTGATGCGGCTTCGAGCAGAGGCAGGAGGCGGGCGATGGTGACGTGGTCCTTACCCAGTGCGACGGCGAAGGTCCGGCAGCCGACGTCGAGAAGATCGGTCTGGTTGGTCCTCATGTACGCCAACACAGCCCGGATGAGGAACCTCAGACTGATCCCGGCACGACCCTGATCTTTGAGCCTGTGATCGAGAACTGCGTAGAGGACATTCTCAAGATCGTTCACGAGCTCGTGGATCGAGTTAGGGCTGGGCGCCATTTGGTGGTGCTGAGCCGGTTGTCGGCTGCCCCCCGTGAGTGAAGTAGGGCTTGTGGTGAAGTTATGCGCAGTCTTCTTCCCGGTGCGCTGGAAGGGGTTCTTCAGTCGGGCCCCGGGCGTGGTTCTGATCCTGGGTCCGGTGGTGGTGTGGGTGGCGGTGAAGGCTTCGGCTTTGGCCCACTCGAGGGGCAGGAGCCGGTTGGTCTTGGTGCCGTAAAGGGCGGTGAGGCCTGTGTACTGCTCATCCATGCCGGCGCGGACCTGGTCCAGGCTCCAGTGGCAGGCGGCGAAGTGGTTCAGGACGGCCATGCGGGCCTCGGAGTCGCTGGCATACCGGTTGGCCTCGTACAGCCCGGTACGGGCCACCACGCGCAGCGGCGAATCATGACTGGTGGTCCTGGAGCTGGCCCGTGATGGTGCGGCGGCTCGCAGGGCGGTGGTCGCGGCCGCGGCGCGCGCCTGGGCGCGGCGCCGGGCCTGTTCGAGGCGGTACAGCTCCGGGGCGAGGGCCTTCCGCAGCGCGGCCAACGCGGCGGCGGGGTTGCGGCGGGTAAGGATCCCGTGAGCCTGCGTCAGCGGCGTGATCAACGTTTGGTGGCCTCCGGACTTATGCGCGGATCCCGGGACGCGGATACACCCATCGGTGACGTTCTGGTGCGGACTCGGATCAAGGCTCGGCGCACGCACCCCGAGGGCTTCCACCAGCCGGCGCGCCTCAGCCGCCGTGATGGCTTCCTGCAGGGGCACGTACAGGTGTCGGCCGCCGCTGGGGGAGTAGTCCTCGACAAAGGACAGGCCGGCGGCGCCAAGGGTGTCGGCCAGGCGCGCGGCGTCGTCGTCCACGACGGCCTTCCGGGCCTTGGAGGTGTCCAGGTCAAGGCACAGGGTCCGCACCGAGCCGTCGACGTCGTGGATCAACACGGCCGCCGGCGCGGAGGGCAGGGTACCGGTGATGCGCAGCGGCGTGTGCGGACGCGGGTACTGGAAACGGTCCCCGATCCACCGGCCCGCCCGATAAATGGGCTGACCGGCGATCAGGGGTGCGAGAACCCACGCGGCGCTGGAGGGCGAAGCTGCCCGGCGTGGCGCGGCATCAACTGCTGGAGGTGCTTGGAGCACTCGGTGTACACTTTCACCTAAGGGCACGACCTGAAAAGGACGTACTCGGTTGAGCTCTCCACCCGGGAGCCTGGCAGCAATAGGGTGTAGAGCTTGGAAACTTGCATATGAGAAGGCCCGCTACGGCGGGCCTTCTTTTTTATGAGGCCTTGCTGAAGGGCAACGCCTCCTGGCCGCTTAGCTTGTCCAAATCTATGGAGGCTAGCTTCTCCGCCATCACTTCGGCGATGAAGGAGCTAGCTGACGTTCCCAGTGCATCAGCCACGGCGAAGAGCTTCTCCGCTTCAGCTGTAGGAATGCGAGTTGTCAGTACATGGCGGTCGCCCTTAGATGGTCGTCCGCCTGACGCGCGCCTCTGAATAGCCATACTCTGCACTCTAGGTTTCTGAAACGGCTTAAGCACGAAGAGCTTGGGCGTGTCGTCCTTAAATCTGCTTATGTTTCCTCAGTTCAGGTTGAAGCTGATGTTCTACAAGGTCGCCGAGCTGTCGCGCTCATGAGCGCCAGCGGTTGCAGTCGGTGCCAGCACGTGCCACCCACCAGACCCTCATTGATGCGCCAAGCAGGCCAGCCTGGGCGATCTGAGCAGCGCAAAGGGCTGTTGGTGCCGTCCTGCGGTGGCAGTAAGGAGAGCTCATCTGGACGGACACCCTTCTTCGGTTGCTAGTGGTACTTCACGACTCGTAAATGACTAAGGTGTTGCGCCCTGTAACGACAAGGGGACTGTACCAATATGGCACAGTCCCCTGATGTTGTGTAATTGAAGCAGAAGCTAAGGCCTCCACGCCCATTGGATGAGCTTCGCCTTGGCATCCTCTGCCGGGACTTCGATCGAGGTGGAGCGGAAGGCTTCTCCGAAGAGGGTCTTGACCGACTTGGCGGTGCGGAAGTATTGGCCGTGCTTGTCGATCCGGCGGGCGGAGACTCCGAGGTACTGGGCTGTTTCCTTGCGGTTCATGCCCGCCTCGATGCAGATTCTGACGGCGCGAAAGATCACGGCGTAGGCTGCCTCGTTCTCCGGGTTGGCCTTGGTCAGGATGCGCTCCACAGCGAGCTTGGCCTCTGGTGGCGTCTGACTCACGTTCCTCTCCTCACTTGATCGACAAGTCGATGTCGAGCTTCTTACGGGCTAGCTGGTTCTTCCTGGCGAAGGCGAAGGCCCAGAGCCCGAGGACGACGCACGCTGTCGATACGTGCGTGACGAGCTCAAAGACATAGAACGCTTCGGGCCCTGCACGTAGTTCCAGCGGGTATGCGAGGGTGCGTCCAATGGAGAGGGCGAAGCCGATGAAGATCAGCCTGGAGGCGAGTCGCCCGAAGCGCAGCGGGTTACTGCGGCTGTCGCGGAAGAGCGGCGACAGGAGGGGCCCAAGGATGTATGCGGTGTATGCGAGGACGATCCATTCGTTGACCTCTACCGCCGGCTGGTCGGCGTAGGCCACCAGGCGGGGCGATGCCTCTGGCGTGTCTGCTGCGATGAGGGTGATGAAGACGCCAAGTGCGGCGATGCCGAGTGCCACGGCGCCACGAAGGCCGACGATCCATCGGAGGGCTGTTTCGGACTTGTAGGCAATGGCGAGGTGCACGCCGAGGAACGCCACGGCGGTCATCGCGCAGACTTTGGCGATGAAGTCGGTCCCATTGGAGATGGGCACGATGGCTTCGAGCATTGTGTAGATGCCCGGTAGGGAGACGACGTAGGCGGTGGTCAGCAGGATCCCCATGAGGGCGAGTCGTCCGCTGGGCCGAAGTAGCGCCCTGGCTCCTTCCGGTGTCGTTTTGGACGTCAGGCGGTGGAACGTCAGGCCACCGAGCAGGATCAGCATGAGGCTGACCGATATGACGTAGGTGCTGTCGTTCATCCGATCAGATCCGTCAGTTTCTCTGCGTATTCGAGGGCTTCCTTGCGCTGCCGGAGGCGGCGCTGGAGGAGGTTGAGCCGTTGTTGGATGAGTTCGACCAGATCCTCGTTTTTCATCACCATCAGGGCTGTCTCCCGGACGTCCTCGGGCCAGTCGCCCTCTTCCATGGTGATGAGTCCGACGACGACAAGCCCCGCGACCATTGACGTCCCGCTGACCCGGGCAGCAGTGACCGCCTGAATGGGGGTGAGCTTGTTCTCCGAGAGCTGGGTGAACAGATAGGTGATCGCCGTTCCCGTCTTCTCGGCCACATCGTGCCGGACGTCCCCGGTGTCGATGGCGTCGATCCAAGCGCGATGAGAACCATCGTGGGGAAAGTCGATCCTGACCTTGTCATTCCGTGGGAACAGGTCTTCGTGAAAGCGGTGCTGCAGCTCGACCATGAGGTCCGCGTGATGAACCTGACTCAAGACCTCTGCCGCTGTCGGAGAGCGTGGCCGACTGTCGAGGTCTTGATACTCCTTGAAGTCTGCCAGTGCCGCGATGGGATCAATGCCGACGCCTCGGGCCACACCGACGACGGTCGATTCCGGGACGTTGCCACGCCGGATCTGGTTGCCCACAGTGACGCGATGCAGTCCGGTGAGGCGGCCCAGCTCGCTCGCTGATGTGGTGATGCCGCGTCGTTCGAGCCATTGCTTGAAGTCAGAACCAGAGACAGCCACGGCACCTCCTTCAAAAGATTGCTAGATGGGCACGGCACACATGTGTAGCCATGATGTCAGAATCTAAGCTATTCTAAGAACTAAGGAATTGGCATCAGCCTTCATCCTTACCGTCTCAAATTTTACCGGCCCCGACCTAACCAGTCCGCGCCCATTACACCGGGGGAGGTAGCAGTGGACGAAGACGAGAAGCGTGGAACATCACCGCTACTGGCCCTGGTGATCCTTGCACCTCTGCTGGCGGGCCTGCCCGTCGTGGGCATCGCGGGGGCTGCGGTCCTCACGCAGACCGAGGAAAAGCCTGCTGCGTGCGTCATCTCTGCGGTTGGTGAGACAGCCGGGGGCCTCACTTCGTCGCCGGCAATCCCGAATGGTTGGGGCGATCTGGTCGACGCCGCCGCGAAGACAGCGGGCCTACCGACGAGCGTGGTTGCCGCGCAACTGAAGCAGGAATCAGGCTGGAACGAAGGGGCTCGGAGCGCCGTCGGCGCGCAGGGCGTGGCTCAGTTCATGCCCGGCACCTGGGCAATGTACGGGGAGGGCGGGGACCCGTTCTCAGCCGAAGACGCCATCCCTGCCTACGGGCGCTACATGGCGACCCTGAAAGAGCAGGTGCAGCCACTGGCCGGGGATGACGCCGATCTGCTCGTCCGCCTGACCCTCGCGGCCTACAACGCCGGGCCCGGTGCCGTGCATGCAGCCAAGGGCATCCCGGCGTTCACGGAGACCGAGCAGTACGTCGAGAAGATCCTGGCCACAGGTCAAGGCGAGTTTTCTGCCGACTGCACGGCACCGGCGGGCACGGTCGCGTGGGACGGCGACCTCGGCGACGGTGAGTGGACCAACCCGCTGCCGGGCGGTGTCTTCACCTCAGGCTACGGGGGCCGCAACGTCCCGGGCCTGCCGGCGTGGGCGCAGGACCACGTCGGCGTTGATCTGTCCTCTCCGGGCACCGGCAGCGGCAGCGGCAGCCCGGTCATCGCACCGACGGATCTACGCATCACGGGTTTCAACGACAAGGACGGCTGCGTGATCGCCAAGGAGGACGGCGACGATCCCGATTTCGGGTTCGCGTTCTGCCACCTCAACGCCTACAGCGTGGCCGTGGGGGACCGGTTGAAGCGCGGCGACGTCGTCGGCACCGAGGGCAACCGGGCCGGCCTCGGGCTGGTCGCCACACACCTGCACTTCGAGATTTACAAGCCGGAAGCACCGGAGGTCGTCTACCCCTACCAGGGCTGGAACCTCGACCCGGAGCCGATCCTGAAAGAGAAAGGAGCGTGGGTGCGATGACCCGCCGCTCACACACACGCCTTTACCGGGCCGCCGCTCTGACGGTCTCGATGATGTATCTGACCAGCTGCGCCGCCGATGCACCGGCGGCAGAGGACGTGGCCCCTATCTCCGCGCCGACCACCATCTACGGAGGCTCCTACACCTCACTCCCTGCCGAGGAGGTCCTGGGCGGGAACACGTTCACCTCCCCGGAAGACGCAGACCGCTCCGACGTCGACTCGACCGCACGGGTCGCCGCGCTGATGCTGCACTCGTGGGACACGACGGTAGACCGCACCGAAACGGCGGCCGCGGTACGCGCCAAGCCGCTGATGAGCGAGGAGTGGGCGGCGAACCAGATCGAGCCCGAGCGCAACGCTAGCAACGGCGAATGGCTGGAACCAGCCGAACACGACGCCTACAGCGTGCCCCGGGCGGTGCCGGCGATCGGTGACGCCGGACAGGACGTCGCCCCGGACAAAGCCATCCGGGTCCTCAACGTAACGTGGCGCTGGGTGGCCCGCGACGAAACCCCGCTGCAGGGAACGGGCCACCGGCAGGTGACCGTATACCTCGAGAAGACGGACGGCCGGTGGGACGTCGTCGGGCACCAGACCCGCGACATGACCGCCTCGATGCCCGGCTCCACGACGGGGGAGGGCAAGTGAGCCCGGCCGTGCATTCCTGGCCCGTCATCCGCCTCACCATCGGGGAGGGCGAAATCGTCGCGGACGCGAACGGCGACGTCCTCACCTACCCGGTGCTCGATGACACGTCCGCAGCCGACGTGGCCGCCGACGCCGCAGCGGAAGCGTGCCGCCGTTTGGGCCTGGCCGCGTGCCGGGTGCAGGGACTCACCGAGGACGGCGAGGTCTACGAGATGGTCGTCGACGCCGAGCTGGGCACGCTCGAGGAACGGGAAGACACCACCTCCACCGGTACTGCCGGCGGCACGGGTGCTGGTGCTGCCCGTACTGGGTCGAAGTCTGCACGCCGTCGCACTCCTGCTCGCCGTAGGGCTGTGCTCTGGGGGAGCGCAAGTGCCCTAGCCGTAACGGTCGGTTTCAGCGCCTTCTACACGCTGCAGGACAACACAGCCGAGCCGGTGGCGACGGTCTACACGCCGCCTCCCGCGCAGCTGCCGGTCCCGGCGCCTGCCGGGTGGGACACCTACGGTGACTGGACGACGCCAATGACCAGCTCAACCGTCAAGGCGATCCTGGACCCCTTCGGCCAGCCGGTGAGCGTAGACGGCTCAAAGCTGATCGGCCATGACCCTCGCACGGGTGTGGAGCGGTGGACCCGCACCGCACCATTCACGGTCGCGCAGCTGGCTATGTTCACCCTCGATGGGCAGTCCAGGGTCGCGGCCGCGGCCGCCCGCGAGCTGGTGCTGTTCGGCGACGGTGCGGACCCGATCCGCGTCGACGTCCCCAAGGACGGAACGATCGTCCTGGACGGCGGTACGGCACCCCGCGTGGACCTACCGAACAAGCGGACACTGATCGTCGCAGCCGACGGCAGCACAGCGGCGCGGGTGGTCCCGGCGACCGCGGAACCCATCGAAGCCCTCGGCGACGACCTCGTGGCAGCAGACACACGCTCCGGACGGATCTGGCGCGTCACGCAGGACTCGGCAGCCCTCCCAGCCCCGGCGAAGCTGCCTGCACCCTCGGCAGGGGCGGAACTGGTCACGGTCCTCGGATCCGTGAACGGGACGGTCGTCGCGGCATGGAAGACCAAGGACACCACCACCATCGGCTTCTACGCCCTTGGAGATGCCGCCGATGCGACAGAAGCGACGCAGGTCGGCATCGTCGCCGTCGAAGGAACCGACGTCGCCACCTCCGGTATCCAGGTGGACCGGGAAAACGGCCTACTGATGGCCGGCAGCCTCCTGGTTGACGTCGACGCGAAGCAGGCCCACCGCCTGCCCGGAGCCGGAAAGCTCGCCGCCGGTTACGCCTGGGTCACCACCAACATCGAGCAACTGCGGATCAACGCGCAGGGCGTCACCGAAACGACGACCGACGCCGCCCGGGCAGCGA
The DNA here is from genome assembly GCF_054511075.1 of Arthrobacter sp. TMS2-4. Classification (NCBI taxonomy): domain Bacteria; kingdom Bacillati; phylum Actinomycetota; class Actinomycetes; order Micrococcales; family Micrococcaceae; genus Arthrobacter; species Arthrobacter sp. TMS2-4. Next base: position 74,044 of record NZ_JBTNDI010000014.1, on the reverse strand, counting down.
TCCCCGACGTCATCACCGACGACGGCAAGGCAATCACCCGGGCCGAAGCATCCTCCACCGGCCTGCTGTATGCGCTGACACAGGTCGCACCCCGACCCACAGCAACACCCACCCCGACGTCTACTCCGAGCCCCACCTCGACTGTTTCCCCGAAGGAGAACCCCTGATGAGAATGACCGCTGTCATCGACCCGGCCGGCACCCTCGAGCTCGACCTGGGAGGCGAGAAAACCACCGCCGGCTACCCGTCGGTCATGGACGCCCGCCGCTCCGTCATGAGCACCGCGACCGACCTCGCGGCCGAGACGAGCACCGCCACTGAACTGCACATCGAGGACCCGTCCGGCTCCCGCACGATCCTCGTCCAGACCGACGGCGCCATCATCGAGCAGGACACCGACAGTGAGCCGACGGACAGCGGGCCAGCACAGCCCGCCGAAGCGGTCGAACGTGCGGCGGACCCTGTCACGCCAGAAACGCCGACCGCGCCGGAGGCCACGGCGGAAGCAGCAGCACCCGTTGCCACTCCTGTTCCTGCTCCCGTTGAGGTTCCCATAGCCACGGAAGCGACAGCACCGGAAACCGTTGCTTCATCAGCTGTCGTATCGGCAGTGGCACCGGCAGAGACGGTGGATCCGCTGCCGACCCGCAGGACGGCGATGCCGTCGTTCGTCGACCGGCCGGATGCCGACTCGCCCGCACAAGCGGGTTTTCGCGGTGTACTGAATCAGTTCGGGTTGAAGCTCGCGGCCTCGCCGGCGGAGCTGGAGCAGCGCCGGGACGAGAAGACCGTCTCTCAGCATTGGGCCGGGCCCCGCACGATCACGGTCCTGAACCCCAAGGGCGGGGCGGGTAAGACGCCGACGGTGATCTGCCTGTCCGCTGTGTTCGCCCGACTCGGCGGCTCCGGTGTCCTGGCGTGGGACAACAACAACTCGCTCGGGTCGCTCGGCTGGCGGACCTTCGACGCCGGCCATGAGGCGACGGTGGTCGACCTCCTCGAACAGACTGACTACTTCATGACCGCCGGTGCGCGTGCCGGGGATCTGGCGTCCTACGTCCATCACCAGCCCGCGGACCAGTACGACGTACTTCGCTCCGATGACCGGTCGGGCGCGAAGAAGCGGCACGAGGTCACCGGCGACGAGGTCCACCGTCTGTACTCGGTAGCCGCGAAGTATTACCGGCTGATCCTCATGGACTCGGGCAACACCGAACGCGGGGATAACTGGGAGGCGATGATCGGGCACTCCGATCAGGTCGTCATCCCGGTCAAGTCCGTCGACGACGCCGCCGAAGGCGCGTCCCGGGTCCTCAGCGCCCTGCGGGCGGGCAACGAGCACGCACAGTCGCTGGCGGACCGTGCTGTGGTGATTGTCCTGGGCTGCACCCCGTCGCATGGGCCAGCGAAGCTGAACGAGCTCGCTGAGTCCTTCCGCCCGTTCGTGAAGTCGGTCGTCACGGTGCCCTACGATCCGTCGCTGATCGAGGGCAGGATCCGGTTCTCCTCGATGCTTCCGCAGACCCGCCGTGCCTGGCTCCGGGCAGCTGAGCAGATCGCGGAGGGACTGTGACCGTGACCCCGCAGCGCAATCCGTTCGTCAACGAGCCGGAGGTAGAACCGCAGGAAGACCCGATCGACGATGACCCGATCCTCGGGCAGCGCGAATCGCTGAGGGGCCCGCGGAACATTCAGCAGACCCTCGCCGCCGAGCCTGTTGAGAAAGCCGAACCAGCGGCCCCCGTGGCGGTGACCAGCGCGACCCTGTGGCTGGTCGGTGCTTCCGGTGGGGTCGGCACCAGCACCCTCGCGGGCCTGTGCTCCGAGAACGTCGTCGACGAATCCGAGCGGCGTCCGACCTACGCCGGCCGGGCCCTGCTGGTCTGCTCAACCAGTGCGTCCTCGCTCGAGGCCGCACAGCAGCTGGCGCGTAAGTCCGCGTCCGGGCAGCTGCCCTATGAGCTGGTCGGCCTGGTGATTGTCCATGACCGGCCCAAGAACCGGCTGAGGAAGCCGACCCTGGACTTCGCGCGCGGGGTTGCGCGGATGTTCCCAGTCGCCATGACGGCACCGTATGAACCCTCGTGGCGCGAGGTTGGCGTCACCCCACAAGCTTCCGGGACACGACTGAAAAGCGTGCTCCGGAAAATCGAAAAGATCGCCCGCTCCGGGCACTGAGAAAGGGAACTCCCATGTTCGGAAACACTCTGGCAGCACACACCCTGACCACCATCAACGCACTCACCCCAGCCCGTGAAGGATCGCTCTCGGCGCAGACCTTCACCCCGACGCAGCCTCCCGGCACCGAGGGCCTGACCACTGTCATCGGGTGGGTCCTGTGGGGAGCGGGTCTGGTCCTGTTCGTCTTCTTCATCTTCGGACTCGTCTCCGCCGGCAGGAACCGCCGACAGGGCAACGAGATCGAGGCCCCCATCTGGCCCATGGTCGCCGCCTGCCTCCTCGGCGCATCCGGCGCCGTATGGACTGCAATCACCTGAGCAACACCAGCTACCCACCTGATCGAGAGAAGGACAGACGATGAGCACACAGGACACCACCCAGGAACCGAAGGCCCGCCCGAAATGGTTCGGCGCCGCCGCGATGCTGCTGGCCCTGGTGCTGGTCGGCCTCCTCGCATGGGGCATTCGAGCATTCCTCTTCCCCAGCAACGACGAACCGGCAGCAGAACCAACCACCGCTGCAACGCAGACAGCACCATCGTCCGCCTCGGCGTCCGCTTCCGCGACAGCAGCACCTGTCGAGGACGCGGACGCCGCGTGGGACTGCCAGTCGGACCTCAACAGCGACGACGCATCTGTGGCTGACAGTGCTCCCGTGATCGAGGAATGGGTGGTCGGCGGATACAACGTCATCCCGTTCTCGGAGTTCGGCGGGTGCGAGAAATTGCCTTCCACCTTGCGCGTCGGTTACGCCCCGACCGAGGCAGGGTCACTGGTGGCGGCGGCCACCTATGCCGTCGCTTTGGACCCGGCGGCCAGCGAGGAAGCAACGTCCGACCTCGAAGCAGCGGTAGCGGAAGGACCGAACCGAGTGCTGTTGGGCGAGCGAGCACAGCGTATCCGGGACGGGCTCGAGCAGAGCGAAGACACCTCCGTCATTGCCCGACTGACCCTGCTGGGCTACATCCAGAACAGCTACACCGATGACGCAGCGTCCTACCGGCTGATCTACTCGGCACCCGATGCGTCGGGTCTGGAACAGACACTTGTTGCTCAGGTCGATCTGATGTGGGAGGACGGCGACTGGAAGCTTGACCCGGCATCGGGCAACGACTTCAATACCTGGGCCCGCTACCAGGGACAGCAATACCTCCAATGGGGACCTAAATCATGATCGGAGACTTGGCAGGGAACCTCCTAGAAGGCGTCGCCGGCAGCGCGACCCAGAAGCTGATCCAGTTCCTCGCGACCTGGCTGGTGCAGGTCCTGACGGAGATGATCAACTTCGTCGGTACCTGGTGGTTGAAAATCGGTGCACCGGATATGGGTACAGGATCCGCGACCGATCGCATCCAGCAGTCGACGTTGATCTTCGTGGGGATGGCAGGTGTCATCGGGACCGCGTTCGCGCTCATCAAGCTCGCCCGGGACCAGGACCGCGCCTCGACCGAGAACCTGATTATGGGCATGGTGCGGACCATCCTCACCACGGCGCTGGCCGTCCCGATGGTGGGCCTCCTGTTCGGTGTGACCGACGTCCTCGCGCCCTGGCTGGTGACCACCATTTCGGGATCTGCGCAGGAGGACGGGCTCGGGTCCGCGATGGGCCTCGATGCCATTGCGGGAACCACGATGACCATGCAGCTCGCCGGCATCGTCCTGTTCGTCGTGCCGCTGGCCCTGCTCGGGGCGATCATCAACGCGGTCATCGTCATCTTCTCCTACGGTGCGACGATCGCCCTGTGCGGGGTTCTTCCAATTTTCGCTGCCGCGTCGCAGACCGAGCGCGGCCGAAAGTCCTTCGACAAGGCCGTGGGCTGGTTGGCGGCCGTCGTCCTCTTCAAGCCCGCCGCCGCGATCCTGTACGGAGCGGGACTCGCCCTCCTGAAAGGCATCAACGGCAGCGCAGACAACGAACTCGGGAACACCGCGATCGGCCTCATCACCGGCCTCGTCATCATCAGCAGCGCCTGCGTTGCGATGCCGGCCCTGGCGAAGGTCCTCGTGCCTGCCGTCAGCGCAGGCCCACAGGGTATGGGAGCCTCCGGCCTGGCCATGGTCGGCGGTGCCGTAGCTCTTGGAGCAGTGACCGGCGGACTCGGCGCTGCAGCCGGGGCCGCAGCTGCCGGTGGCGGCGGAAGCACCGCAGCAATCACCGGTGGAGGGGCCGCCGCGACGGCCGGGGAAGGGGCCGTAACGGGTGGAGGCGCTGCAGCAACTGGCGCGGCCGCTGCGGCCCAAACTTCTGCGACCGCCGGCACTGGGGCAGTAGGAGGATCCAGCAGCAGGGCCATCCCAGTAAGTGAAGGCGGGAGCGGCGCCACCGGTGCCGCGACGCCTGGTGGGGCAGGTAGCACCGGCAGCGGAACTGGTGGGACTGGACCAGCCGGGGCGGAGCAAAGGCCAGAACAGTCAGCCGCGCTGGCGTCGGATGCAGGGGGCGGGTTATCGGCAGGAAGTGCTGGCGGTCCCGGTGGCGGTTCTGGTGGTCCTTCGGGCGCAGAGCAGCGTCCGGAACGATCCGGGGCGGAGACGTCACCGGTCGCTGATGCCGGTACTGGTGCAGGCAGTGCCGGCAGCGGTGCTGGTGGAAACAGCGCGCCCGGTGATTCGAACGGCCCAACGGGTGCGCAGCCTCAGGCGGAACGGACCGGCGCACCTTCGGAAGTCCCATCCGGGACCGGTAATGGCACCCCGTCAGCTGGAGGGCCGAGCGGGGCAGAGCCTGCAGCATCAGGTGACAAGCCTCCGACGGAAGCTCCTGGGGCCGCATCCTCGACCTCACCGATGGCTGAGGGTTTCCGGGCCGGTGCGCCATCGGGGGCGGACAAGTCGGCCCAGAACCAGCAACGCATCGAGTACGCGCTACGGGAAGCAGCAAGGGATATGGAACGCGCAGTGGAAAGTGGGGATGACCAGTGAGTACGGAACAAACAATCGTCCGGCAGTACGGCAACATCGCAGAAGACCGGACGGCGGGTCTGATGGGCTTCTCGATGGCCTCGACCGTCGTTCTGGGCGCGGGCGCAATCGGGGTGTTCGTCGCGATCATGGCCTCGCAGATTTGGGTGGCCGTCGGCTTTGCCTTGTTTGCGTTCATCACCGCCACGATCCTCGGCTCGAAGGACCGTCACGGTCGGTCCAAGCCTGAGCGGTGGCTGGCGCGCAGCATGCATGCCAAGGCCAGGAAAGCCGGGAAGACCGTCTATAAGTCCGGGCCCGTCTCGCAGATCCCCGACGGTTCGTTTCGCGCTCCGGGCCTGCTGGCCGCGACCGAGCTGATCGACTTTCAGGACCTGTTCGGCAACGAGGGTGTCATGCTGTGGCACCCGAAACTGAGGACAGGCACCGTTTTCTTCTCCACAAACTCCTCGGGGCTGGGCCTGCTGGATCAGGACCGCGTGAATCGGCTCGTCGGGTCGTGGGCCGCGTTCCAACGCGACGCCGGTTCCAACGCACGGGTCGAGCAGATTTCGGTGACGACGCAGTCGACGACTGATCCGGGTGAACGCCTGCCGGACGCTATCGCGGTGGCACGGCAACAGGCCGGATCCCACGAGGTGCCCGCCTTTGCCCGTCAGGTGATGGATGACGTGGTGAACAACCTCAACCTCGATGTGCCCAAGCTCGAGCAGTGGGTGGCACTGACGTTCAGCGGCAAGGCCAACGACGGGGACAGGGCACCGGAACGCTCCGCTGAGGAGCTCGTGGCCGATGTGAAGTCACTGCTGCAGGGATTCAAGGAAGAACTTGAGGACGTCGGCGCGGGCAGCGTGTCCCTCATGCGGGCAGCTGACCTCACCGATCAGACGTTCGTCGCGTTCAACCCGCACGCCGCGGCGGCTGTGGAACGCGCCCGCCTCTCCGGCGACGGAACCGGCCTGAGCTGGCACGAGGTCGGACCCTCGGCCTCCCGGACGATCGGATACCCGGGCCGGTACGACCACGCCGGCGTCGCGAGCAAGTCGTGGCAGATGTTCCGGCCGCCGGCCGGGACGTTCCGCGAGAACGCCCTGGTGGCCCTGCTGGGCCCCGATGCGAGCATGCTGCAGAAGCGCGTCACCGTGTTCTACCGCCCTCAGCCGCCGGAGAAGTCCGCGCAGCAGGTCGCGCAGGCGCTCACCAATGCGCAGTTCGCCACAAACCAGAAGGGTCGCCGTCCGACCAGCTCGCAAATCATCGCCCTCGAGAAGGCACGCAAAGCGGAGCGGGAGCAGGCAGAAGGGGCCGCGCTGGTGCGCTTCGCCATCGGTGTCACCGCGACGGTCGAGAGCCCGGAGCAGCTGCAGGCGGTGGAAGCGAAGATCATGCGCAATGCGGCTACCGGTATTCAGATCCGCATGCGGTCGTGTGACTACAACGACGATGCCGCGTTCTCCTTCAACCTCGGGCTCGGTCTCGTGCCAGAGCACCTGGCCACTATCTCCTCCGACGTCAGGAAGGCCCTCTAATGTCCGCCTTTGATCAGCTCGTCGACAAGGTCATGGACCGATTCCTGGGCCGCTCCGAGACCTCGGCCGCCGTCACCGCTGCATCCTTCCCGCAGCTCACCGAGAAGGGCATGCGGGTCCGCGAGGGCGGCATGGTGACATGGGTCGAACCTCCGCCGGAGTTCACAGCCACGTCGAACCAGACCGCAGGCCTGTGGCCGTTCTGCGTCGGTACCTCCTCCCCGTTGGTCGGTGCGGTCCTGGGCCGGAACCTGCTCAACAGCTCTGTGGTGTGTGGGGATCCGATCAGCCTGTTCCTGCACGGCATCATCTCCTCACCCTCCGGGTTCATCCTGGGCCTGAACGGGCGCGGGAAGTCCTCAGTCGCCGTCCGCATGGCATTGGCGCTGATCGACCAGGGGTTCCTGATCCTCGTGGCAGGGGACCTCAAACCCGACTTCGCCGGCGTCGTCTTGGAGACCAACGGGCAGGTCGTGCAGGTCGCCCCCGGCGTTGGGGCGATCAACCCGCTCGACGCCGGCCCGCTCTGGCGGGAACTCGAACGCCTTCCAGCCCCGATGCAACGGCAGATGCGCGCCGAGATCCACGCCCGGCGCCTGATGACCCTCACCGGGCTCATCGAACTGGTGTTCAAGGAACCTCTCGATGCGAAGAAGCAGGAACAGACGGTGCTGTCCATGGCGATCGCGATGGCCGCTGAGAAGGCAGAAGCTGAGGACCGGCAGCCGCTGGTCGGCGACGTCGTCACCGCCATCAAGTCCGCACCTCCCCAGATCCAGTCGGCGCTGCTCATCGAGGAGTCCACGGAGTACCTGCCGCAGGTCAAGAATCTCCTTGCGGGCTTGAACGCCCTCGGCGAGCATGGCCCGTTCGGGGACGTGTTCTGCCAGCAGACCACGAAGGAAATGAAGATCGACACCTCCGTGGACTTCGACATTTCCCTCATCGACGAGTCCCAGCTGACGCTCCGCGCCGCGGTGCAGACGGTGTGCTGGTCCTACGGGCAGGCCGGCATCTCGGCCGCGAAGACCCTCGCCGATGCCGGGCTCATGGAGGAACGCCATCACCTGATGATCATGGACGAGCTGTGGCAGTCCCTGCGCGCGAGCGAGCTGCTGGTCCACCAGGTCGACTCCATCACCCGCCTGAACCGGACCAAGGGTCTGGGGCAGCTGATGATCACGCACTCGATGAAGGACCTGCAGCTGTCCACGGACGAGCTGACGAAGATCGCGACCGGCTTCGTGGAACGCTCATCCGTGAAGATCCTCGGCGGGCTCGCGCAGAACGAGATGGACCTGCTCGAAACGGTGTTCCCCGTCTCGGAGCGGGAGAAGGCGATGCTGGTCGGCTGGTCAGCCGAAGGGTCGATGAACCCCAACACCAATCAGGTGTCACCGCCCCCCGGACGGGGCCGGTTCATGCTCAAAACCGGGTCCGAACCCGGGGTGCCGTTCCGGGTAAACCTCACCGCCGGCGAACTCAGAGCCCACAACACCAACCAGGCATGGGCTGCTGCGCAGGCGAAAGTGAACCGATGAAGACCGAGGAGAACGGCCCCGTCATTGCGTTCTCGGGTGTGGTCCTGGCCGCGTTCGTCGCGGTCGCCCTGATTCATCTCGGGGAAGCCTTCACACCGGTTCCCACCGACCTGTCATGGAACCCGATCACATTGGCGATCGGTCTTGCCACGGGGGATCCGTGGCCGGCGGCCGCGAGTTGGTTGCTCGGCGCCGAAGCAGTCGTGGTCATCGCGGTCTTTGCGTGGTGGAGCACCCGCCCGGTGTCGAGGACCGCCGAGGCGTCCCGTCGGATGAGTCCTGGCGGGAAGATGCGTCCGGCGATGCTCGATGCCCGCCTCACCGAAGCCGCCCGCCTCCACCCGACCGCGGAAGGTATCGGCCCGGGCCTGACGATCGGGTACGCCGGCGACGCCGGCACCAGGGCCGTTATCCAGGGCTGGCGTGAGTGCTCGACCCATGTGTGGGGAACCGGGCGGGGTAAGACGACGACGCAGGTAGTCCGGCACGCCACCGAAGCCCCCGGCGCGTACATCATGACCAGCAACAAGGTCGACGGCGTCGCCGAGGTTCTGGCCGCCCGCTCCGACACAGGAACGGTGTGGCTGTTCGATCCGCAGCGGATCTGGCGCGCCAGCCACCGTCCTGCCATGATCTTCAACCCGCTCACGAGCGCCACCGACACCGTGAGCGCCGGCGAGGTCGCGTCCATCTTCGAGACCTCCTCCGCACCGAACGCCGGCCAAGGCAAAGGGGATGCGCAGTTCGACTCACAGGGACGCGACTTCCTGTCCTGGTGCCTCCTCGCGGCCGCCACAAGTAACGGAACGATGAGGGAGGTGCTGCGGTGGGTGTCGTCGGCTGACTTCATGGAACCAGCCGAGCTGCTGGAGAGGGCCGGCCATGCGGGTCCGGCGTCGGCGTTGAAGGGCATGAGCGCGCAGCCGGAGGACACGCGCGGGTCGGTGGCCGCCAGCGCCCAGCGCATGGCTTCGGCTCTTGTCCACGACGAGCTGGTGGCATGGTCCACGCCGACTCCTGGTGTGCCGGTGTTCGACCCTGCCCGGTTCGTGACCAGTAAGGACACTCTGATCCTGCTCTCCCAGGACACCGCCGGCTCCGGCGCCGCCTTCGTCTCCATCCTCCTCTATGCCGTGTTCACCGCAGCCCAGCAAGCGGCCCGTCGGGCCGGAGGACGGCTGCCGGTTCCGCTGGTCGCTGATCTTGATGAGGTCGGGAACGTCGTCAAGCTCAAGCAGCTGCCTGAGTGGTATTCGTTCTTCGGGTCCATGGGCATCGTCGTCAGCACGTACTTCCAAACCCGCGGGCAGGGAATGGCCATGCTCGAGCGAACAGGGTGGGACACCCTCTGGTCGGCAGCAGCGATCAAGGTTTACGGCGGCGGCTCCGACGACACGGCATTCCTCGATTCCCTCTCCAAAACGATCGGCCAGTACGACGCGAAGATTCGCAGCAGCTCGACCTCGAGGAACGGGTCCTCCCGGTCGGTACAGACCCAGCGGCGGGACATCATGTCCGTCGCCCAGCTTTCCGAGCTCCCCGCCAACAGGGCGTGGGTGAAAACCTCCACCGGGGGAGCAACCATCGTCCGGACCGTTCCCTGGTTTCGTGATAAGGCGCTTAACGCGCGAATCGGATCCATGGTCGACCGCATCAAATCAGCAAAAGCAGGACACCTCGCATGACCGAGCACCACGACCATGCTGTCGACGGCACCGAACCTAACGGTCACGACGACGGGGGAGAGGACTTCGCCTTTACCCCGGAGGAATTGGCGGACTGGGTGGAGGGTCTGGCCATGATGCTCGAATCGGTAGACCGGTCCCAGAACCAGTACTGGTGCGCCCAGTGGTGGAACCATGCAGAAGCCGTCGACAGGTTCCGTGGGCTATATGAGCAATGGCTGGAGGCCCAGGCCAACGGTGGCATGTCGTCGTGGTGGATTGACCACTTCGACCGCCATTCGACCATCCTCTTCGCTAAGCGAGGGCCCTTCGGAGAATGCGGAACCACCCATGTATCCAAGACTGCTCGGAGGATCCTTGCTTCAGAGCAACCACCTGAAAGTTGGGGATGGTAGGTAAACGTTCTGGGTCAGGTAGACGGGTCCCAGTTATCGAGCATGAGGGAGTGCCTAGGAACTGAACGTGGGTGTGGCCCTGACGACGTTGACAGCCCTGTCGGCTACGACCTGGGCGTCGGTTCCCGAGTCGAGGATCGTGTTCCGGGTTGATCAGGCGTCGACCATGACGGTTGTGACGGCCCGATCAGCAGATGCCTCGGCACTCAGCAGGGCGTCCACTTGTGCCTCGAAGCAGGAGTCACTCGACGTGGAGTGTACGTCCAGCGCCGCAGCGTGGTTGGTAGAGGCGAGGTTGCCTGCCCCCGAGGCCAGCCGGATGATCACCGGCGTCGCACCTGCCGGTCGGATGTTTTGTACGTCGATAATCTGGGAGATCGTGAGTCGTTACTCGTTGATGGGCCGTCGGCGTTGCCGCTTAGTCGCGGATCGCTGCTGCTTGTAAGCAAAACGGCGACGTTCCGAGCCGCGCGTGGGACGCGTCGCGCGGCGCAGAGGGGGCGGAGGGGTTAGTGCGGCAGCCACAATTTCGCGGAGCGCCTTGAGAGCGATCTCGCGGTTACGCAACTGGGACCGCTGCTCCGACACCGTCACCGTGACCGCACTCGAGCCAGAGGCTTGGGCGAGTTGGTGAACGATTCGCATCCGTTGCTCATCGGTTAGCGCCGACGACTCCGATGCCATCCAGGTGAGTTGCACCCGACTGTCAGAGGTGTTGACGTGCTGCCCGCCCGGCCCGGACGACCTGGAGAACTTCCACCGCAATTCGGTCGCCGGAATGATCAAGTCCGACGTCACTTCAAGATCCACGCAGTAAGCGTGGCACGCCAGGTGTGTCTGGCGGCAGTCGTCGACTACTCGACGTCGTTCCGTCAACGACTTGACCGTGCACGGCAGCGACCGCGCCGCTCTGCGACCGGCGGCTGTACCGTCGCTCGGAGAAGCTTCCCAGGAATTCGTCATCGGATGCACCGATAATCTATCTTACGTCCACTAATGTTGACGCAGCCCAGTTGGAACCAGACTGGTATCGGGCTGCTGCCGGCCTGCCTGTTACGAATGCTGCGGTGAGTCAGCGGGCCCAACTTTGTTGACCGACGCAGTGCGGGTGTCGCTCACTAATCGCCACACGTAATTATGCAGACAGTGTCTGCATAATCTAGCCCGTCAGTCGGAGTCGATCTCGAGCGCAGTAACGATGGCTTCGAGTGAGGGCTGATTAAGGGAGCTTGAGTGGAGACCACTTCCGAAGCCCGACTTGAGCCCACCACCCCGCAGGACGACTCGTCAATGAACTAACCGCACTTTTCCTTGAGCCCGCGGGGTACCGTGTGAGTCTTCACTCGCGTTTAGGGGTAGTGATGAGGAATTTGTCGGCTCGGAGACTCGCGATCGCTGCTGCCGCTACGGCTATTTTCGCCATCGTCTTGTATGTCGGCGCGACGATCGCGTCGAGGATCGAATACAACATGACAGAAGCGGCAGCGCTACCTGTCGACGGTCCACCGGCAGCAATTTTGATTGTCGGCACTATTGGCATGCTTTTGGGTGCCGCTGCGCTAGTTCTGCTGCTTGCAGCACTGATACTTCACAAGGCGACTGGGCAGAAGGCAACCGGAACAGCCCAATAGCGACCCTTGGGCAGTGCAGCTAGCTGAGACAGATGGGCCTCAGGAGACCTGTCCTGCTGGCGTGATTCCGCCGGAGCAGGTCGCACCGGGTTCGCGGGTCTGTTCGCCTTGGATGTACTTGTCGAGGAAGGTGCCGAGCCGCGCGTCGTCGGCGGCGTCGACCGTCAGTTGCAGTCCCCACGCGCTGGCGGCGATCGGGGTGTCGAGGCCCGGGTAGGGGCTGAGCAGCACGTGGGACCGCGTTCCGACAAGGCTGGTCAACCTATCGATTTCTCCCTGTCCGATGTCTGGGTTGTACATGAGCCACACGGCGCCGTGCTCCATCGAGTGGACCGAGTTCTCGTTCGGGACGGGCTCGGTGTAGACGCCGCAGTTAGTCCAGACAGGGCTGTGGTCACCACCCACAGGAGGCGACTGCTCGTACTGGACGGCGCTCTCGACGTGGTCGAAGGTGACGTCGGGATACTCTTCGATGCCTTCAATGGGTTGTGAGGCAGCAACATCCCGGTCGCGGTTCACCTGGACCTGGTTCACGATCACGAGGGTCACCGCGATGATGACAGCGAGGATCACGGCGCCGATGCCCCCGAAGATCAGGGCGTTGCGTTTACGTTCACTGGCACGCTGCTTGGCTTGGATGGCGGCCAGGCGCGCCTGGCGGTCCTGGTTCTCCTGAGACCGTTTCTTGTTCAACAAAATGCCCTTCGATATGTGAATCGCCGCAGGCAGCGGCCGCAGCTCACAACGTATGCCCTGAACCAATGTACCGGCGGGCTTACCCGACCCGTGAAACGGCGGCTAACGTCGTAGGGGATGTATCGCCCATCTGCCTCGGCCCGGCTCTTCGCGGCTTGCTTTGTGTCCATCACCGAAGATGAGCTGCGCCGCTCACTTTGATGCCGAGACTTAGTTGCCGAGCCTCAACACTAGGCTGCGTCCCGGCAACCGCTGGCCTCCCCCGCGGAGGGGCTGCCCGCCACCATATAATCTAGGCATGCCGATCACTCGCCCCTCGTACGGCATTTACGCCAGTCGTTCTTCCTCGAGCAGCGTGGGGGTCGTCCTGTGAGCGGCGGTCTCGTCGCCCTGCTCGACGACGTCGCAGCGATCGCCCGCATCGCGGCCGCCTCGGTGGACGACGTCGCCGCCGGCGCTGCCAAGGCGGGAACGAAGGCCGCGGGCGTGGTCATCGACGACGCCGCCGTCACCCCGCAGTACGTGTCAGGGGCCGATCCGTCGCCTGAGCTGCCGATGATCAAATATGTGGATCGACACATGCTGTGAAGTGAATGGGCCCGCTTCGAAATCGAAGCGACCCGAGTATGTATATGTTCAAAAATTAGCTGAGAAACTGGAGAAAATGACTGTCAGACGCATGCCTGCACCTTCGGCAATCAATACGTTATTGGCATGGCACATCAGGGCTCCAGCGTGAGCGCATCGCCTGCCGCTCAGCGTGGCACCGCAGACACCCGGTACGGGCGATCTGGTGCCCGGTTATCCGGACGGACCAAGCTTATTCTTTTAGCCAGTCTTCTGATACTCGCAATCATCACTGCAGGGTTTCTGTCTATGACGAGCGCGGAGCCCGTAAGTAGTAAGGATGTGGGGTTCAACGTTGAGCAGGATGGCTTTGCATCTGTTGATTTCGAAGTAATCAAGGATCCGGGAGTGACTGCGCAATGCGCCGTTCAGGCGTTGAGTGAGAACTACGCGGTCGTTGGCTGGAAAATTGTCGATATCAGCGCGAACACAGTAAATGAGGGCGCTGATAAGGGGCGGTCCACTGCCCATCGAGTGCAGCTGCGGGTGGACTCACCGGCTGTAAGCGGCGGAGTAAATTCATGCTGGCTGGTAGAAAATTCCTGATTAGTTATGACCTTTCCAGAAGTTCCGCCGGTGGCGGGGCCAGGAGCGTCGATCAGTCTCGCCGCCAGCCCTTGTCACGCCAGTGACGATGACGCAATCTCAAAGTTGGCAGGCCTCGGCAGTCAGGAGTAAGGCTCGCCGCACGTCTCTACCGCCTGGTCCAAGCCATACCCTTATCGGCGGGGGTCGTACCGAAAGCGGTTGAGCAGCGATTGGGGAAAGAGGCGTGCTTTGAGACGGGTGGACCAAGGGCTGCCGCGACGAAGTGCCCGCGTGACGGCATGGACGTCTTCCCAGCGGGGGACCGTCACTGAGCGCGCAAGTGTGACTGGTGGCTGGGCTCGGGCACTCCGTCCTGTTCTGCTCTTGGGACCGTGGTTAGAGTATTCCTCGTGCTCGTAGGCGGTCCTGAGCCGCGAAAGAGACGTTGCGGGCTCACCCCTTAGCGAGGCGTCCCTAGCAAGGCGTTGAGCGAATGTGCGGGGGGTGTCCGTGGGGTCCAATGGATAGCCGTAGTCGCCGGCGATCTCCGTCGTTTCCGCCCAGGCCGCGGTCGCCGCTCCATGGCTGGTACCGTCGATGTCCGTGACGAGGGACCGTCGTCGGGCTTTGGTCCGCGCCGTCCTCAGGAGCAGCGGACAGAGTGTGAGTACTGCGACGCCAGCGACGGCCAAGAGCACCAAACCGGGCCCCGCATTATTTTGGGGCCCTGCCGACTGTGTGCCGTCATCAGCGTCGGACGGTTGAGTCGCGGTGCCGGTCTGGCCATTCGCGCCGGGTAGTTCGCCGGGGTTGAGGGCGTCGGTGTCGTCTGCTCGCGGGCCGACGGGAGCAAATGCCTGCTGCGCATAGGTGGGCACGACACCGCGGGACGGGGTCGGTTCGAACTGGACCCAGCCCACGCCTTCGAAGTACAGCTCCGGCCAGGAGTGGGCGTTGCGAGAATCAACGACGAATTCGCGCAGTTCGGTCCCGCCGGGACCCTCCGTAGTGTTGCCCGTGGGGCTGCCCGGGGTGTAGCCGATGGCCATCCGGCTGGGGATTCCCGCCGCACGCGCCATGACCGCCATGGTGCCCGCGTAGTGCACGCAGTACCCGGACTTCGCCTCAAGGAACCGCGCCATGACGTCCATGCCGCTGCCGTCGTATCCGCCGTCCACCGGTGCGTCCACCGAGTAGGAGAAGTCGGGGCCGCGCAGGTAGCTCTGGATGGCCATGGCCTTGTCATACGGGTTGACGAACTCACTCGTAACTTCTTCCGTCGTTGTACGCACGATGTCGGGAGTATCCTCCGGCAGTTCGGTGAACACCTCGGAAACGGTGTCGTCGTCGGAGGGCCCGATGGCGCCGAGCCTCTCGCGCGTGAGCTCTGCGGCGCGGCTCTGCACGAGGTACTCCTGGCGTGCCGTGGATCCGCCGTCGGTGGCGAGGATGGAGAGGTTCACAGGATCCCAGGCCCAGTTACCGGTCAGGTTCGTGATTTCCACCGGCGCGTAGGGCGAGAGCAGCCAGGGGCTGGAGTAGCTCTGCGTGGTGACGCGGGTGAACACGGTGGTGCCCGCCGGCGCGGTCTCCGGGGCCCCATCCTCGGCGCCGATCTCCGCGACGCCGTCCTGGCGGTCCTCGAGCCTCTGGTCGGGCTCCCAGCGCCGGCCGCTGAAGTCCTCGAGGGTGACGGCCCGCAGGTACAGGGGGGCATCGGAGTTGGTAAAGTACGCGATCCGCCCGAAGCCCGTGGGGTTGCGGAGGTCGTTGCCGAGCGTCACCGCGGGATTCAGGCCGGTCGAGTTACCCCATACGTTGAGCCGGGCGCCCTGGGGGAAGGCGCCGGAGTTGAAACCGGGCACGATCATCGGCAGGACCACGGTCACGGCGAGGGCAGCCGAGCCGATGATTGCGCTGCGCGCGGCGAAACCCGATGAGGCCCTGGCCCCACCGGACGCGAAGCGATTCTCGCGCCACTGCGCGGTCACGAGGAGCAGCAGGAACGCGAGGGCCGTAGTGAGGAACGCGGCCATCCCTACACCGTTGGGCTTCACGACCGCCGGGGTGATCAGGATGGTAAAAAGCCCGAGACCGCTGGCCGCGGGCATACGCATGGTGGTGGATAAAAGGTCGACGATGATGGCGACGAGCCCCAGTGCGGCGCACATGATCAGGATGATGCCGGCGCCCGGCAATACGGGGGCCACCTGCGAGACGACGGTCTCCTCGGCTTGGGCGAGGAGTCGCTGGAGCTCGAGCGCGGTGCCGGGCCCCGGGATGACGCCCAGGATGCTCTGCCGCGGGACGAACTGCGCGGTCAACGCCCCGATCAGGGCGAGGAGACCCACGAGGGCCGTGAGCGCGCCGTTCAGGCGTAGCGTCCGGGTTAGCGCCATGGCGAGCAGCACCGGGAAGAGCGTCCCGAGGACGGGCAACAGCCATGTCCAGGGCTCGACGACGCCGTTGAGCCCCGTGGCCGCGGCGAGTACCGCGAGCAGTGAGACGGCAGAGACGGCCCAATGCCACGGATCAGCAGACGGCGCCGGCCGTCGCGGCGAAGGTGCGGGCCCTGCGGCAGGTGCGGGGCGGGAAAGTGTTGACGTCATGCCGTTCCCCTATGAGTGGAACCGCGGCTAGACCGGGTTAGCTCCAACGGGCCGGCTTCGGCGGAAAAGCGGTCCTGATGAAGTGCGTCCCGCCAGTACTGTGCGCCCAAGGATCGATCGACACCGACGACGGCACCGATTATGGCATCGTCCTCCCGCCCATTATCAGCAGCTAGGCGCACCGGCCATGCCCCTATCATTCCAAGGATCGCGATGCGCGACCATCGATCAGAGAGCGAGCTACTCAAGAAGACCATCGATGACCGCCGGTCTCGCAGGAAAATGGGTAAGGAACGGATGCGGTTACCGCTTCGGCAACAACCATCATCTAGTCCGGTCGAGAACAAGGAACCGGGCCATCAACTTAACCCGGATCCACAGTGAGAAGTTCCATCAATTCCGCCCTCGCTCATCTGCCGGTCGTGTCCCGTTCTCTCGCGCATCCGGGTACGGGGCTGTAGGAAACTCATTGTCGATGCCTACACTGCCCTTGTCATCCCTAAGATCTGACGCTAGCCGTTCTTCGTCAGAAGGTAGGCGGGGGAACTAGCTCTCGAGCCGAGTTCATACCGGATTCAGATCAGCTTGAACGGTCCTGTTCAGACTGAAAACGGGTGTCATTCAGGGTTCGGCTAAGCACCTGCGGCTGACGGGAAGAGAAGAGCCAGTAGGGTGTCTCGTCCTCCTCGTCTAATACTTCAACGCGGACTACTCCGTCGATCCACCCGCGGATGCAGAGATAGGCCAGGCCATGCAAGCGAGTACCCCGCTGTGCTGTGGCATTCTCACCGACGGCACCCTGGGCTCGACCCAAATACTGTCGCTCGATGGTTGCTCGTCCCACACGTACTTCTGCATGTGTCACGCGGATCGTGGGCGTTGAGGTGAGGAGCGCGAAGACCAAACCAGCCAAGGTCAGCACGGATGCGACGACGCCGGTCAGCATATCGATGGGCGCGAAGACGACGGCAGGAACAAAAGCTAGGCCGACCGTGATGAACCAGATCCAGAAGCTCGGGTAGAGGCGCTCTTCGTACAGGACCCCGTCCTCCTGGGCCGGGGATTTGGTGTTATGTGCAGTGCGGTCGGGGGTGTCGTACGGCTGATTCATGGGTGCGGTCCGGTCTGTGTGGTGGATGGCGGTGCGTGGCGCCTTGGGGCTTCCGGGGGCTGTGTAGTCAGGATGATTCCGAAGATGAACAGCAGGGCGGCGGCCGGGTAACCGGTCGCTACATCCCACAGGGCAGGCATGTGGGGTTGGCGTTGCGGCAAACTGATCAGGAGGTGGACGACGCCGGTCACGAACCCGAGGGCGATCAGGATCGGCCCGACGAATCGTCGAGTTTTCGTGGTGCCAGGTGTCCTGGCGGTCATTTGTGCTGCGGGGTATCAGGTGGGGGCACGAGTTTCCCGGCCTCGTGGGGTGGGGTGAGGCCCCAGTGGGACGACAGTGCTTGTTCGAGTCTGGCGGCTTCGTTGTGTAGGCCCGGGTCTTCTCCTCGCGCGAGAAGTGCGTACTCGAGGGTGGTGCATCCCTCTGGTGTTGCACTGGCTTTGATCCATGCGCGACGACGCGCGGTCATGAGCGAGAGGATGAGGCCGGTCAGGGCGAGAGTGGAGAAGATCAGGGCGCCGATCTTGCCCGGGTCGTAGGTGATGTCGAGGGCAACGAAGCGCTTCAGGTCGTCGAACGTGATGGATCCTCGTCCCTCGGGCAGCTCGTAGGTTTGCCCAGGCTCGAGCACGATCCCGCCTGCGTCCAGGTCCCGCCCATTGAGTTGAGTCAGGTCCGTGGTGTCCAGTTGGTACACGGACCGCGGCGTCCCATCGTCCAGGCCGAGATCCCCGTAGTAGGAGTTGAGGTTCAGCCGTGGGTTGAAGGGGTCCGGGTCGGATCCAAAAGCGAGACCTTCGTCATTCACGACGGCGGTCGGCAGGAAGAAACCGACGAATCCGAGCTGGTCAGGATTCGCGTCGGGTGCCTTGATAACGATCGTCGATGTGTAGGCGGAGTCCGTGGGTTGGGCTGGGACGGGGCCGGAGAAGGCGACATTTCCTTCCCCGTCGCGGATCTCGACGACGGGGGCGTATCCGTTCCCGACAAGATACACGTTGGTGCCGCCGATGCCGATGGGGGCGTTGACCTTCAGAATCCGGTCCTCAGCGGGTTGGTCGGGGCTTTCCTGCACGGTCATTCGGGCGGTGAAGTCTAGGGGTTGACCGTAGGTGGCTGGATCGTCCCGGTTGAAGCGGACATCGAAGTCGTCCAGGGTCAGCGCGAAGGGAGTGAGGGTGTCGGGGTTGAAGTTGGTGCCGGGGGAGAAGGAGTCGTAGCCGATGAGTGCGTTGGTGAAACCTTCTCCTTCGACGATGAGTTTCTGTCCCCGGTAACCGAATATCCCGCCGATAGCGACGGATATCAGCACGCCGATGAGAGCTGTGTGGAACAGCAGGTTCCCTGCTTCCTTCATGAAACCCCGCTCAGCACCCACTGACGGTGTGGTCGTGTCTGCGTCGCGGATGTCGACCCTGTATCGGAGCTTCCGCAGGATCGCTGCGGCGTCCCTGATGGCCGTGGCCGGGTCGGGGGCAGGCGTTGATGCGCCGCCACCGTTCAGGACGATGCTCCCGTGTTGGGGGAGGCGTAAGAACCGGCGGGGGGTGCGTGGAGGCGCTGAGCGCAGTGCTTTCAGGTGAGCTTTGGTGCGGGGGAGGACGCATCCGACGAGGGACGTGAAAAGGAGGAGGTAGATCGCCGAGAACCAGACCGAGGAGAAGACATCGAACATTTGCAGCCGGTCAAGCCAGGGACCCGTGTCGGGGTTGTCCTTCAGGTACTGGGTGACGACAGCAGGATTGGCTCGGCGTTGCGGGAACAGGGACCCGGGTACGGCGGCCACGGCCAGCAGCAGCAACAACTGCAGGGCTGTCCTCATGCTGGTGAGCTGCCGCCACACCCAGCGGAGCATTTCACCGGCGCTCAGACTGGACACCGAGATATCGGATGTCTGCGCCGGCCTCGTATCAAGACCTCGGTCAGGTGCTTGATCAGCTGCTGGGGCTGGAGCGTGGTCGGGTGCCTGTCCGGGTGTGGGATCAGCTGGCATCGTCGGCTCCCGCCGTCGTCGACGGTGCAGGTGCTGTGGCGGGGCTACCTTCCGCGAGTGCGTCTGCGATCAGGGTCTTCAAGGTGCTTTCGTCGGCGACGCCGAGGATGCGGGCACTGACACGCCCCTGCCGGTCCAGGACCAGGGTTGTGGGCACGGCCTGCGGTGGAACATAGCTGGTGAGGCTGAGGAGCAGCTTCCCGTCGCGGTCCACGAAACTGGGATAGGTGATGCCGAAGTTCCGTTCGAACGCCTCGGCCGTGGGCTTCTCGTCGCGGACGTTAATGCCATAAAACTTCACGCCCTCGGATGCGAAGGAGGTGCTCAGTGTCTGCAGCATGGGCGCTTCGACCCGGCAGGGAGCGCAGGCCGCGTACCAGACGTTCAGGACGACGACGTCGCCTGCCCATTGGCTGGAGTCGACAGTCGTTCCGTCGAAAAGCTCACCCGCGATGTCCACGGGTTCGCTCCGGGAACCGGGAGCGTACTCGGCGACCGACCCATCACCGGCAACGTAGTTCTTGTTGTCGCCGGCATCGGCCTGCTCGGCAAGGGAACTGTTCTGCGCCGAGCATCCGGTGATGAGCAATGTCACTACCACCAGCAGGGCTACGAGGCTCGACGCGTGCGCGCGAAGCCGCGGACTACGCGGCATTGACGCATCCCACACGCTCGCACGCGGCGCGCACGGAGCCCCTGGTACGGGGGGTGGAGTTCGGTGGGTGCGGGTGGGAGCACTCATGGGGCGATCTCTTCTCGATCGTGGTGTGCGCGGGGGAGGGGACGCGTTCGGCGGAAGCATCAGACGGGGGTGAGGAAGGTTCCTGCGAGGTTCTGGAGTTGGTAGATCCACAGCATCCAGACGCCGGTCACCATGAGGACTCCGACCGCGACGAGCAGTGCGCCGCCGATGAGGTTGAAGACGCGGATGTGGCGTCGAACAAAGGACAGTGCGGTGGTAACCCATTGCACTCCAAGCGCAACGAGAATGAACGGTATGCCAAGGCCCAGGCAATAGACGAAACCCAGGAGCGCCCCGCGCCACGCCGTGCCGGTGGTGGTGCTCAGGGCCAGGACAGCGCTGAGGGTGGGGCCCATGCACGGCGTCCAACCCAGACCGAAAACGACACCGAGCAGGGGCGAGCCGGGGACGGCGGCGCGGGGTCGACACAAAATCTTTGGGGTCCGATGGAGGAACGATAGCCGGCCGACCAGCGCCAAGCCCATCACGATGACGAACACTCCCAGGACCCGGATCAGGGGGTCCTGCCAGCGGAGAAGCCAGGAACCGATGACACCGAACGCGGCACCGTAGAGGGTGAAAACGAGGGCGAAGCCGAGGATGAACAGGGCCACCCCGGTCAGCAGTCTGCGCCGATTATCCGGGCGGCCTGGTTCTGCCAATCCGGAGACATAGCCCAAATAACCGGGGATGAGCGGCAGGATGCAGGGGGAGAGGAAGGACACGAGCCCTGCGATCATCGCCAGCGGTATCGCGGCCAGCAGCGCCCCGGACTGGACGCCGTCTGCAAAGTATTCGCCGATGGTCATCAGTGGTGTACCGGCCCGGCCGCGGTGGTCGCCGGGCAGGCATGGGTTTGCGGGTGATGCGGGGAGGTCATGGTTGTGGTCCTTGGAACGCGGCAGCACACGGCAAGAAAGCGTGAGGGCACCGCGCGAGAGATAGGCGGGGCTCGTCCGGCAGTCGTAGAACCTGGCGAAGGAGTGAAGCGGTCTCGGGGGAGGCGCTGGATCCTAGATACGGCTGATCGACAGTTGCAGCAGGGAAACGTCGTCGGAGTGCAGAGGGGCCGCTACCGACGGTAGTAACTCACGCGTCCTGTCACCCGCGGGCAGGAAGAACATGGCGCGCAGACAATAAAGGCCAATGAGACCGGCTACGACGAGCACCATCGAACACAAGGCGGTCGCTACCAGATGCCCATCAGGACAAGCGGCAGCACACACATCTCCCAGGAGGGCGTCCTGACCAGAATCTGGCCCTAGAAAAGGGGACGGAGCCTGGTGAAGGACGTCGGCAGGTATCAGGGCTGCAGGAGAGGCGGATGCCTGCTGCGTGATGGTCGTCATGGAAGCAGCCTGGGTGGGTACGCCACTGCTGTCGGAGAGCGCGGGACCGGCCCACACATGCAGGATGGTGATGCCCAGTAGGAGAACGAGAACACGTAGGTGCCACCGGGCCGGTGAGGGAATGACGGAGGGATTCAAGAGCATCATCTGATGCATGACTCTCCCAACGCTGCTGCTACATCATTCGTTCTCAACGGGCTGACCTTGCCTCATTCTACCGGCGGGCGGTGACGGCCCCGGTCCAGCGGGCGTCCCTTGAGTACTCAGGCCAGGGCGTGCGGCCGAGCTCAGTGACGCGGCACACATGCGTCCGGTAACGAGCTGGCCCTCCTTTGCCGATTCAGCCATTCATGTATAGTACAGCGAGTGCTGACTCATGAACGACACCTCGATGTGATGAACAGGCTGGGACGGGCAATGGCCGATCCAACCCGGTCCCGTCTCCTGATGACCTTGCTCGATCACCCCGCGTATCCGGCGGACCTTGCCCGGGAGTTGGAGCTCACCCGGTCAAATGTCTCGAATCACCTTGCGTGCCTCCGGGACTGCGGAATCGTCGTCGCGCACTCCGAGGGCCGGCAGACGCGCTACCAGATCGCCGATCCACACCTGGCTAAAGTCCTGACCTCCCTGGTTGAAGTCAGCCTTGCGGTCAACGAGGGAGCGCCGTGTCTGGATGCTGGGTGCTCTCTGCCGGGTTGCCAAAATTCGGTGGTCACCGCGTGATTGTGTCCTCGGTTCTTGCAGCTATCGGTCTGTTCTTTCTCACCAACATCGATGACATCATCGTCCTCGCCCTGTTCTTCGCACGCGGGGCCGGACAACGAGGAACCACAGCCCGCATCCTCGGCGGACAGTACCTTGGATTCATCGGGATTCTGGGTGCCGCGGTGCTCGTTGCCCTCGGTGCGGGTGCTTTCCTTCCGGAGGGGGCCATCCCGTACTTCGGCCTCATACCCCTGCTGCTGGGACTTCGGGTCGCGTGGCAGGTCTGGCGCAACCGGGACAATGACGATAACGATGACGACGAGGCGAAGGTCGCCGGCAAAAAGGTCGGCGTCTGGACTGTCGCTGCGGTGACGTTCGCGAATGGCGGCGACAATATCGGGGTCTATGTCCCGGTATTCCTGAACGTAGGGCCGACCGCCGTCGTCGCCTACTGTGGGGTGTTCCTCGCCCTTGTGATCGTGCTCGTATGGCTCGCCAAGTTCGTGGCTACACGACCCCCCATCGCGGAAGCTCTCGAACGCTGGGAACACATCCTGTTCCCCGTCGTACTCATCGCTCTTGGCCTGTTCATCCTCATCAGTGGCGGAGCGTTCGGCCTGTGACGCCATGCATCCACCGCACCCGAAGGGGCGCTGAACCCTCCGTCAGATTGTTCACAGCGCGTCAGGCGGCAACAGGGGGAGCATCTGATGAGTGAAGACAACCTTGCTGCATCAACTGCGTCGAGAGCACGCAACAAAGTCCGGGCAGGGATGCTGCTCGGTTCCTTGATTCTGGCTGGTGCCGATCTCGCCGTGAAGGCCATCGTCGAGCTACAACTGCGTGAAGGCCAGACAATCGAGGGCGGACTCGTGGACCTCCGGCTGCACTTCAACCCGGGAGTCGCTTTCAGCTTCGGAGCCGATCTGCCGCCGATCGTCATCCTGCTCGGCACGGGAGCAATCATCGCGGGGCTGGCGTGGTATCTCTTGGCGTCGGCCGAGACATTGGGCCGCCTCGGCCAAGTAGGAGGGTCCCTGCTTCTTGGTGGGGCGCTGGGCAATTTCCTGGACCGGCTGGCCGGCGGTGGTGTGGTCGATTATCTTTACGTCGCTTGGTTCTCCACCTTCAACCTTGCCGATGTCTTCGTCTCCGTCGGTGTCGGGCTGTTGATCCTGGGAACCCTCTTCAGCACCCGCGGCCGCACCCCTGAGCCACGCAACCCCTAATGTTCCTGCCGAACGGTCTATGCGTCCGGCAGGAACTACTTAAGCATTTAGGGCAGTTCGGGTTGGGCTTACCAAAGCGTGGATAGTTTAGGAGACCCTGAGGCGTCAACCTAAGTTGACATAATCACGGTTATCGGTGATTGCAGCAACAGGTCACCGCGCTCCAGTGACCCTGCTGGTCGCGAGTGAGTGACACCTGCACGAGCTTTAGGCTTGAACCGTGACTATAGGACGCGTCGTGGCCGGGCTGGAGCGACACCAGATCCCTTTGTACCTGGCGGCTATTGTCATCGGCGGTCTTTTCGGCTGGCTGATCCCCGCGGCCGCGGAACCACTGGAAACTTCGATCAACCCGGTCCTGGGACTGCTTTTGTTCGCGACGTTCCTCAGTATCCCGTTCGCGAAGATCGGGCAGGCACTGCGCGATGGGCGGTTCATGACTACCGTCATGGGCCTGAACTTCCTCGTGGTGCCCGTCATCGTCTTCGGGCTCTCGCGCTTCGTCGCTCACGATCAGGCCCTGCTCATCGGGGTCATGATGGTTCTGCTCACCCCGTGCATCGATTACGTCATCGTCTTCTCGGGACTGGCCGGCGGATCCAACGACCGGCTTCTTGCCGCCGCTCCCCTGCTGATGCTCACCCAGATGCTGCTGCTACCGCTCTACCTGCTGATCTTCATCGGCCCGGACCTTGTGTCAGCCATCGAACCAAGACCATTCGTTGAAGCCTTGATCGTGCTGATCATCATTCCCCTCGTCGCAGCAGCACTCACCCAGCAGTGGGCCAGGCGCGCTCAGGCGGCGCGTCATCTCACCGCGCTGATGCAGAACCTCATGGTCCCCCTCATGATGCTGACCCTCGCGATCGTCATCGGCTCCCAGATAGTCGGTGTCGGTCAGGAACTAAGTTCACTGCTCACCGTCATCCCGATCTATGTCGCGTTCCTCATCATCATGGTCCCCGTAGGGATACTCGCCTCCCGCGCCATGCGACTGGACGCCGGCAGCACAACTGCCGTGGTCTTCAGCGGTGCGACTAGGAATTCCCTTGTCATCCTCCCCTTAGCTCTGGCGCTGCCGGAACCCCTGGCCCTAGTCGCGTTGGTTGTCGTGACGCAGACACTCATTGAACTCATCGGCATGATCACCTACGTCAAGGCACTCCCCAGGCTCATCCCAAGCCCCACTATCAGCGTCGTCTAACCCCGGCCGGCACTTCAGCTGCCCATCACCCGGGGCCGGTTCAAGTTATCTAGGGCTCGAATCAGGGGGGCAAAAGGTAGCCCCTCAGCCGCCGTACCGGTGGAGCGACCCGCTTCTCGTCCCCGCACGAATCTCGGGCAGCAGCGCAGTAACTGGTGAAGACGAGCAGGACTTAGTGCCGCGCGGTGTCATTTTTCTGGGCTCGGCCGATGCCTGGAAAGAACCGGCCGACCCTTGCGGTGTAGTCGGCGTAGGCACGCTGGTGGGTGCGTTTCAGGTAGGGCTCCTCGACCAACCGGACCTGAATTTCCACGGCAAGGAACAGACAGGCCAGGGCCGTAGCGCTGACCGGCGTAGGAACCATGAGCATGATTCCGGTCATCGCTGTGAGCATGGCGGAGAACACGGGGTTGCGGACTAGGGCGAACAGGCCGGTGGTAACGAGATCCGTGCGTTCGGTGACGTCGACGCCGATGCGCCACGAGGTGCCCATCCCGCTCTGGGCGGCGAGCGTGCCCAGGAACCCGCCCATGACGAGGATCATTCCGGCCCAAGCGAGACCGGACAGGTGAGGGGGCACGACGACGTCGGCAAGGGCCAGTGCCGGACCGGCCGCACCGAGCAGCATGGCTGCGACGAACAGGACGCCACCCCACCACTCGACCGACCCAGGTGTCCCGCTGATACCGCGGAAGCCGGTGGATCCGGTCTTGCGCCGGTGCATCCAGGACCTCACCCCGAACGTGGTGATGACACCGACGGTGTACAAGCCCAAAGCAAGGAGCGACGCTGTCTGCACTGACATGAGCGGCCTCAATTCCATCGACTACACGAGGTTGAAAGCGTCCTAAGGGGTGTTGTGGCGGTTGCAGGAGCCTTAGATGAAAACGTGGAGAAAGCGGAAGAACACGGAGGCGGCGACCGCAATGTAGGTCAGCACGATGACCGGTCCGACCCACGCTGCGAGGATGCGAGTAAGGCGGGCAGGTGCGGGGATGATGCCGTGGACCAGGTTGCGGACGGTGGTTAGGATGACCAGGGGAATCATCGCGGCCCACACGATCATGCAGTAGAGGCAGAGGATGTAGATGTCGAACAGGGCCTGGCTCCACAGCCAGGTCGCGAACACCGCACCGAGGGTGACGCCTGCCTGCAGGCCCATCCAGTACCAGCGGCCGAACCGGGCCCCGGCAAGCAGGGCCATACCGGTGGTGATGATGACCGTGAAGCCCACGAGCCCGATGAACGGGTTGGGGAACCCGAAGAGCTCAGACTGCCAGGTCTCCATCACCTGCCCGCAGGACACCCACGGATTGATATCACAGCTGGTGACGTGATCCGGGTTCCGGTACAGCTCGAGCTTCTCGAGGATCAGGATGCCGGCCGCGATCCACCCGACGACCCCCGTGACCACAAGCATGATGCCGAAGGGCACCCGGCGTGCGAATCCGGGTGCCGAGGCTACGTCATCCTGTGCGGGCTCTTGGGCCGAGGCGACTTCGTTCGTCGTTGGGTGCGACATGGTGGGGGGTCCTTCGCCGGGCGCCGTGATCAGTCCGCGATGGCGGTTTCGATGAGGCTGCGGAATTCCTCGAGCGTGGCCGGCTGGATCTTCTGGCCGTCGAGGAAAAACGTCGGTGTCCCCTCGACGTTCAGGGCCATGCCGTCGTTCTTGTCGATGTTCACGCGCTCCATGGTCGCGGGATCGGCGATCGCCGCGTCATAGGCGGCGAGGTCCAGGCCGAGGTCCTCGGCGTAGCCGCGGAAGACCGGCGACCGGTCCTCGTTGGTGTGGCTCCATTCGGTCTGCTTTTCATACATCAAGGCGTGCATCTCCTTGAACTTGTCCTGCTGTGCGGCGGCCTCGACGGCCGCGGCAGCGGTCTCGGAGTTCGGGTGGCCGGGTAGCGGGAAGTAGCGGGAGACGACCGTCAAGTTCTCCCCGTACTCCTCGGAAAGATCTTCCACCACCGGGTACGCGGCGAGGCAAGCTTCGCACTCGAAGTCGAGGAACTCGACCAGGACGGCCTTCTCGTCCGGCGCCTGGGATAGGCGGTGGCTGTCCTCACGCACAACCTCGGTTGCGGTAGTAGTCGTGCCAGTGGCCTGACTCTTGTCCTCACTGAGGGCGTTGAAGAGGATCACCAGACCGATGACGAGAGCGACAGCAGCAAGCAGGCCGATCACGATCCGGTTCTGCAGGCTCAGGCCCTTCTTCGCGTCAGGAGTCGTAGTTGGAGCGGGGGTCGGCACGGTGATGTCTCCTCGTTATGGAACTGCGTCGTCGTACTGGGCTCCCGGCGAAATGCAGGGAAACCGGTGGTGGATCCGGGTGAATCGGGGCTTACTCGGGTGCTCTAATCATGCGTGCAGCAGGCACAGGACGCCTTCGCCGGCGTTGACGCCGCCTCGGCTCCCGGGCCTGCTGGGGTAATTGCCCCAGCGCCGGGTCCTGCGGGCCGTGCCGTCAACGTCAACGGCGCAGCTCCCCCGGAAGTACTCGTTACTGAAGCGGTTGATCCTGTCGGGGTGTCAGTGCTGCAGCACGAGTCCGTGCCGCCGTCGGGCGTACTCCCACCGGTGTCAACGTTCCCGGCGGCGTCGAGGTTTCCGAAGGTCGGCGCGCAGCAGGAGTCGCCCTTCCACGCCTCAAGGCCTTCCTTGACGGCGACGGCAGCGATGACCAGGGCGGCGATCGGGTCGGCCCAGGACCAGCCCAAGGTGCTGTTAAGCAGCAGACCCACCAGCAGGACCCCGGACAGGTAGGTGCACAGCAGGGTCTGCTTGGAATCTGCGACAGCAGACCGAGACCCGAGTTCCCGGCCAGCCCGGCGCTGCGCCCAGGACAGGAACGGCATCACGGCAAGGCTCACTGCGGCGAGGATGATCCCGACCATGGAGTGCTGGGGCTCGGATGCGCCGAGCAGGGTCCGGACGGCGTCGAAGGTCACGAACGCGGCGAGCCCGAAGAACGAGAACGCAATCAGGCGCAGTGCGGTCTTCTCGCGTGCTTCCGGGTCGCGGCCGGCGAACTGCCAGGCCACAGCCGCCGCGGACAGGACCTCGACGATCGAGTCCAAGCCAAAACCGATCAGTGCGCTCGAGGACGCGATCCTGCCCGCGCTGATCGCGACGACCGCTTCGATGATGTTGTACGTGATCGTCGCGGCAACGAGAAGCCGAATGCGACGGGACAGGACCGCGCGCCGCCCCGTAGTCGGGGCCGGGGGTGCCGGTCGCACCGATTGCACCGGTGCGGGTGAAGTGTGGGAGCTCATCAGCAGCAAGCCTTCCCTGCAACATGGTTCGCCGTAGAGGTGCAGCAGCATTCGGTGTCAGCGACGGCGACAACGTCCAAGAGGGCGGTCAACGCGATGCCAAGCTTCCTGTCGGCCAGCTCATATCGGACTCGACGGCCCTCAGGGACAGCAACGACCAGGCCGCAGCCCCGCAGACAGGTCAGATGATTCGACAGGCTCTGCCTACTCACGCCGGCCAGCTCGGCCAGGTCGCTGGGGTAGGCGGGCCCCTTCCGAAGGGTCAGCAGCACCTGCGCACGGGTCGGATCCGACAAGGCGTACCCGAACTTCGCGAGCACAGCTGGCTGCAGCAACGTTTCCATTCCTAGATAATACATCGTCATGTGTATCGATGGTGGGTGGGACACGGGGTCAGGGACATGCCTGACCTGTCGACGCGTCGATGGGGCATCGGGACGCCGATTCCGGTCACACCGGTACCGTCAGCTTCTGGTTGGAATATGCCGTCGAGGGGCGGTCCGCAAAGCGGTTCGGAACGAAGAGACAGCACCGGCCAGCAATGGTGTGGCGGTAGTGTCAAGAGCGCAAGAATGAGCGATGGGACGAGGAGGGACGGCGGCATGCAGGTCACCGCTCCAGCACGCTTTGTCCGGTCCGTGATCGTGACGTCCTGCATGATGTCCCTCGCGCTCGGCGCGCATGTAACAGGTCGAGGTTCTTTGCCCGCGTGGCCCCTGCTCGTTGGGCTGGCACTGTTCGCCCTGATGCCAGTTGCCTTTCTGGCCGGACGCCGGCTTTCCCTCCCCGTTCTGAGTGGTCTGCTCGTGGGCGGTCAGGTCCTGTTGCATCATGCATTCGAGATGCTCTCGGGCCCGGCATCCTGCGCACCACAGGGCGTGCATGGCGCCGGAGCGGATCATGCAGCCGCCATGATGCAGTGCTCACTCGTCGAGTCGACGTCCGGGCATCTAGTCCCGCACCTGGTCGACAGTGGTGCGGCTCCGGTCATGGTGATCGGACACCTGCTAGCTGTGGTCGTAATGGTGTGGGTCCTCTCCCGCGGTGAGAACGCTTTCTGGTCTGTCCTGGCCTGGCTGCGCCCCCTCATCGGGCCGCCCATAACGGCGCCAGTGATCGGGCGTCCACAGTTGGCCGAATACGCCGAACGGCCTGTCGCTCCCCCCGCCCGACGGAATGTGCCGCGCGATGTGCGACGAGGCCCCCCACATCTCACGCCCCGGAGAGTGGCACTCGGCTGATCGTTCGTGCATGCACGTGATCGGTCGGTTGCCTGCGCAACCCCTTCAACCCATCACGGCTCAGCGCCCGCGACCCCACCTGTCGCAGAGGCCCACGAAAGGCACACCATCATGCACGCTTCACGCACCACCGTCCTGCCCACCGGCCCGTCCGCCAACGATGCCGCTCCTACCCGCACAGGCACCGTTCACCGGGCAGGGCCTGCGAGCCGCCCTGCCCGCCGGACTCTGCGCAGTATCACCGCACTTGCTGCGACGTCGGGCCTGCTGCTCGCCGGCGCCTCCGCCGCATCCGCCCACGTAAGCGTCGACCCGGCGTCGACGACGGAAGGCGGCTATTCCCAGTTGACGTTCAGCGTCCCCAGCGAGTCGACCGACACCACCACGAACAAAATCGAGGTCGCACTTCCCACCGAAACACCGTTCACCTCCGTGCGGGTGAAGCCCGTCGAGGGATGGACCTCCGAAGTGATTCGGGGCGACCTGCCCGAGTCGGTTGAGGTCAACGGGGCAACACTGACCGAGGCGCCGTTGACCGTGATCTGGACAGCCAACGACGAGGAGCACCAGCTCACCGCCCAGCAGTACCAGACGTTCTCGCTCTCCGTCGGAACACTGCCGGAGGCCGGCACCACGGTCGAGCTCCCCGTCACCCAGTCCTACGCAGATGGGACCGAACGCGTCTGGGACGAACCGGCCATCGAAGGCGAGGAGGAACCAGAGAACCCGGCACCGTCCTTCATCACGACTGCGTCCGAGGGGACGGACTCCCACGGTGCGGCCAGCGCCGAAGCCACCGACGAAGCGGCGGCAGGCACCAGCGAGGTCGAGCCTGAACAGGCAGCCGCGACGACCGACACCTCGGGCACCACCCTCGGTTGGATCGGACTGAGCACCGGTGTCCTGGGACTCCTGGTCGGCGCCCTGGCCCTTGCCCGTACCCGCGGTCAGCGCCAGAACTAACGACGCGCAAGAACGGGGTGGGTGCCGCAGGAACGGCACCCACACCGATCCTGCCTGGAAGGAACAGTCATGACACCACGACCACGCACCACCGCCCCTCGACTGGGCTTCTTCGCACGGATGGCAGCTCTCGTTCTGGCCTCTACCCTGCTGCTGCTGGGGCCGGTCAGTGCGGCGACAGCGCATGATGGGCTCGCCACCAGCTCCCCCACAGCCGACTCGACTGTTGACGTGGCGCCCGCTGAAGTCGTCCTCACCTTCACCAATCCGCCCTCTGGTATCGGAGCGGACATCATCGTCACCGACAGCACTGGTATCAACTGGTCAGAAGGCTCCGCCCGGGTGGTGAACAATACGGCGATTCAACCCCTGAGAGCAGGTGCGCCAGCCGGCACCTACACCGTGCAATGGCGGGTGGTGTCCTCCGACGACCACCCCATCGAAGGGACCTACTCCTTCACAAGCAATACCGCTCAGACCGGATCCGCTGGCAGTGTCGAATCACCAACAGGTGGGCCAAACACTCCAGGCGCAGAGACGGAGGACGCTCCTTCCGCGTCGCCGCAGGCCGCCGACCCTGCCGGTACCTCCACCGGGCTGCCGGACTTCGTCATCTACCTAGCCATTGGCGGCGTCGTCATCGCGGTCATCCTGGCGCTGCTCACGCGGCGCCTCCTCAACAAACGGTAGTAAGCCCACTCAACCGATCGCAGACGCCTGCTCCCGTGTCGCCCGTGGTACGGAAATGGGGAGCAGGCGTCAGAGGGCATCCCCGGACGATCAGCGCGCAGCATTCCCCCACCCGCATCACTGCCTGAAGGTCACTCACCCCGTGAACATCGAAATTCTCTTCGCCCACACCGACCCCGCAATGGTGGAGCTCCAACAACGGACCGAACGGTCCCTGGCAGACCTCGCGCCCTACGCGAATATCACCCTCGTGAAAATCGGCGGTCGGAAAGCCCCGTCCAGGCCTGTGCCCCGGAACCTGCCCGCCCTCCTCATCGAGAACACGATCGTTCCGACTGATCCCTCAGAAGCGTCGACTTCCGCCGCCCCGACCATCGCCACCCCAGCTGCCGCAACGAGCCCGTCCGAGCACAGGATGTCCATCCCCGCACGTCCGATCCCAAGTCAGCAGCAGATCACCACGCATCTTGCCCAGGCACTGCTCACCGCCGGCCCGGGTGCCATCACACTGCCCTTGGCCCACCGCAGAATTGTGGGCATCGCACTGCTGCTCATGCTCACCGGCGCGCTGTCCTCTCAATTCCTTGCTCTCGGCCCGGCGCTCACCTTCACCGGCCTGCTTCTGCTGCCCATCGGGCTGGCGACTAACGGAACGCGATCCCGCCGGCAACCACTGATGTTCCTAGCGTCCGCGGCCGCGTGCGCCAGCGCGGTCCTCCTCCTGTGGTACTTCGGACCGCTGCTCCTCAGCGACACGGACTCCGCGACTCCTCCTGCCTCCGCCCTCTTCTACGCAGCACTGGCCTGCCTGTGCATCGCTTGGGCGGCCGCCCTCACCGCGCTCCTGGCACGCCGGCGCCTGCGACAGCAGCTGAAGAACCGGTTACTGCAACAGATCACCGACCCATCGAGGACGCCACCGGAAAGGTGATCCGACATCCCGCCTTGATCTAATCGCTAGTTAACGATATAAACGTTATATGGCGATCAATTATGAGATGCACCAACACGAGGATGTAGCCCGCATCTTCCGGGCATTGTCCGAGCCTTCCCGGCTGACGCTGATCCACTGTCTTGCCGACGGCCCGCATCGGGTCGGTGAGCTTTCGGCTCACCTCGGCCTTGCGCAATCGACAGTCTCGGCGCATCTGGCACTGCTTAAAGAAGCGGGGCTGGTCGCAGCGACTCCCGACGGGCGAGCAACCCTGTACCGACTGGCCCATCCCGGCCTCGATGATCTCCTGCACGCCGGTGAACGCCTCGTCACCCCGGGAACTCAAGACGCCTCCCACCAGGGCCACCACGGCGACAACCCGTTGACGCCCGCCCCGGACGTTGTGTCTGCGGGGCGCCGGACCACAGAAGCAGCCGCTCTCCCGGGTCCAGCGGTGTCGGCATGAGCGCCGGACCCGGCAGCCGGTCCGGACATGCCGGTCATGATGATGACCGGGGTGCTGGCGGGAGCGGCGGCAAGAGTGCCGGGGGCGGGCATGGACACTCCCATGGCCTGACAGCGGGAGGCGCCCATCGGGGCCGGCTCGTCGCTGCCCTGGCCATCACGCTTTCGGTCATGCTGATCGAGGTGGTCGGCGCCGTGGTGTCCGGATCCTTGGCCCTGCTGGCTGACGCCGGTCACATGCTCAGTGACTCCTTTGGCCTCGCTATCGCCATCTTCGCCACCTGGCTGTCGGCGCGTCCGGCAACGGAACGCCGCACCTTTGGGTGGAAGCGGGTGGAGGTCCTCGCCGCCCTCGTCAACGGCCTCGTCGTCGGCGTCATCGGCGTTCTGATGCTGGTCGAAGGAACGAAGCGCTTCCTTGCGCCGGTTGAGGTCGAAGCCCCCATCATGCTGATCGCGGCAACTCTGGGGCTGATCGCGAACTTCTTTGCCCTGCGGCTGCTCATGGGCGGGCAGAAGGAAAGCCTCAACGTCCGCGGCGCGTACCTCGAGGTCCTGGGCGACATGCTCGGATCGATTG
Source organism: Arthrobacter sp. TMS2-4 (assembly GCF_054511075.1). Lineage (NCBI taxonomy): Bacteria > Bacillati > Actinomycetota > Actinomycetes > Micrococcales > Micrococcaceae > Arthrobacter > Arthrobacter sp. TMS2-4. The sequence goes on along the minus strand of NZ_JBTNDI010000014.1, from coordinate 41,211 downwards.
CTGTGATCGTCGCAGCCCTCGTCATCCAGCTCACCGGGTTCGCACGCGCCGACGGCCTGGCAAGCATCGCTATCGGAATCCTGATCCTCCCCCGCGCCTATAGTCTTCTCAAGGCCGTCGTCCTGGTGCTCCTGGAAGCGACACCAGAGGAAACCGATCTTGCCGAGGTGCGCCAGCACATGGAAGAAGTACCCGGCGTCGTCCTCGTGGACGACCTGCACGCCTGGACAATCACCTCAGGCCTGCCAGCACTGACTGCGCACGTGCAGATCGACACTGATGCCTTCACCAGCGGCCGCGCCGAGCAGATCCTCGCCGAGCTCAACGCGTGCATCAGCGAGCATTTCGACATCCGACACTCCACCCTGCAACTCGAGCCGGCCACAGGCCGCCACGACCACTGCTAAGCCCGGGACGGGCAGCGGTCTCGTTCAGCCGGCGGCCGCGTCCAAGGGCCGCCGGACCCAGATCCGTTGCGCGTCCGGGAGGCTCAGGCGCAGCGCAGGATGGGTGCCGATTGGTGCAGCAGAAACGAAGAGGTCATGATCGCTGCGTTCATGCACGGTGATGGTGCTGCCGGGGCGGATGTCGTTCAGGGCCAGAAGCCGCAACAGCTCCGGTTTTCTATCGTCAATACGCAGCACGACCCCCTGCCGGGCGCATCCGAGATCGTCGAGGAGCACAAACGCGGACACCGGTGCGTTACCGGACGCGTCGGGGATGGGGTCCCCGTGCGGATCATGGGTGGGATACCCCAGGCGCTCATCGATGGCGTCGAGAAGTCGGTCAGACACAGAATGCTCAAGGAGCTCGGCTTCATCATGAACCTCATCCCACGCGTAACCGAGGTCCCGGACGAGCCAGGTTTCGATGAGCCGATGCCGCCGCACGACAGCGATCGCGCGGGCTGTCCCTTCCGCGGTGAGGTTCAGAGGCCCGTACGGAACATGGTCAACGAGGCCGAGAGCGGCAAGTTTCTTCACCATCCCGGTTACCGACGGTGGAGCGACCGCCAGCTTCGATGCCAGCACCGAAGGAGTGATGGGCTCGTCCTGCCACTCCGTGTGCTGATAAATGGTCTTGAGGTAGTCCTCGACCGCCGCGTTGGGCAGTGTTCCTTGCCGCTGTGTCGTCATCTTCAAACAGGTTCCGTGTCGTGAGCTATCGGTGGGCTATCGGTGGGCTATCGGTGGGCTGCAGGGAGGACCCGTCTCCGCACGCAACAGGCTACAGGGGTGCCTCACCCGCGGCGCGCCGCAGTTGGCTTGTCGCCGGAGGGCCTCGGGCGGCTGGACGACCCGGGCTTCATGATGTTGTGCACGTCCTTGACGGGGGTCACCCGCTCCCGGAGAAGACCAGGTAGAGCAGTGTCAGATTCAGTGTCACCAGCAGGGCTGCGACCACGATGCCGACCACGGTCGTCCACCACCTGTTCTGGTGATCTCCCATCACTTCGGTGCGCGTGCCGAGGTAGACCAGGGGGACGAGAGCGAAGGAAATGCCGAACGAGAGCACTACCTGACTGAGGATCAGCGCCTGCGTCGGATCGACCCCGAGGGCAAGGATCATCAGTGCTGGAATGAGGGTGATGATTCGCCGCGCGGTCAGGGGAATCCTGACCCGCAGCAGGCCGTGCATGATGTCGGCGCCCGCGTATGCGCCGACGGAGCTTGATGCAAGACCCGAGGCAAGCAGCCCAATCGCGAAAAGGGTCGCAACAACAGGGCCGAGGACTTCGGCGATCGCACCGTGGGCGCCCTCCAGCGTGTCGGTGTCGTCGCGGCCCTGCAGGGATGTGGCGGCCAGAAGCAAAATGGCGAGGTTGACCGCGCCCGCAACGGTCAACGCGATGCTGACATCCCAGCGGGTAGCGCTGAGCAACCGCGGGATCGATGATTGAGGGCGCTTGGGAAAGCGGTCGCGGGCCAACGCCGAATGCGCATAGATCGCGTGCGGCATGATCGTCGCCCCGAGGATCGCCGCGGCAAGGAGAACGGACTGACTGCCGTCAAAGGCCGGCAGGAGACCTGCCGCGACGTCGGACGGTTCCGGTGGGCTGATGAACACTCCTGCCGAGAAGCCAATTGCGACGATGACCATCATCGAGATGATGAGCCGTTCAAAGATCTGATGCCGGCCGTTGCCCTGGAGCTGTAGAACAGCCAGGGACACTGCCCCGGTGATCAGCCCGCCGACCAGCAGAGGAAGATCGAACAAGATGTTCAGGGCAATCGCCCCGCCGAGAATCTCGGCGACGTCAGTCGCCATGGCAACCAGCTCGGCCTGCAACCAGAACCCGCGTCGCGCCCAGCGTGACCTGATTCGCTCACCCAGTATTTCCGGGAGACTCTTGCCGGTGACGATGCCGAGCTTCGCGGAAAGGTACTGCACCAGCCATGCCATGACGTTCCCGAGGACGACAACCCAGACCAGCAGGAACCCGTAGATCGCCCCCGCTGTCATGTTGCTCGCGACGTTCCCGGGATCGAGGTAGGCGACACCGGCTACAAGGGCGGGCCCCAGCAACCAAATTGTCCTGCCTCCACTACGGGGCACCTTCGACGAAGGACCAGCCTCGAGAGACTGCTCGGGAAGGATCGATGCGGAGCGCTGCCGGAACATGACCCGACGCTAGCACTTTTAGACGCACCTAAAAAGAGGTTGGCCGAACGGAAAAAGCGACTCTTGCGCCGGTATTCCTGGTTCCTGTTTCGGTTCGATTGTGGAGTCTCGTCGGTACTTCAGGGCGCACCACTGTGATCCAACGAAGAGTGTCCGCTGAGCGGGGCAATCCTTGGGTCAGGAGCAGGTGGTTCTGTCGATGGTGATGTTCAGGTCATGCGGCACCGAGAACTGACGTCCTGCTGATGAGAAGCCGACGAGAACGTCATTGGCGGTGCCACGGGTGGCAGCATCGTCGAGCGCTACGGACACCACGATGTTGATGTGCTGATCCGGCTCGAAGCGGTACCCGATGGCCGGGACAGGCGTGACCGAGAAGGTGCTGGGTTCTGACGCCGAGGGTGACGGGGTGGGGGTGGCCTCATGCCCGGCGGTCCCGTGCGCGGATGCCTGTGCAGGCGAGGCGCCGTGATTGCCGTGACCCTCCCGGTTCGCGGGCGCCACCTTGACATCGACTTTTTGCAATCCCTGCGCATCGACCAGATCGATGCTGTCGAAGGTGAACGTCTCAAGGGTCGGGTTGTGCAGCATGATCGTGTACTGCAGGAGGCTGTCCTGAGGTTGCACCCCACACAGGGTGGCGCCATCGGCGCGGATGTTCAGGGGATCATCATCGAGACTGTCGGAGATGAAAGTCGCTGCATCATCCTGGGTCGCCGCGTCACTGTTGGACGGGAGCGGAGCATCGCTGTCCTCCTGTCCCGCGCTTCCCTGCTGATTTTCGCTTGCCGCGTTGACGTTGAGGGGGTTCTCCTCCGTCGCCCCGCATCCTGCGACGCCGGCGATGAGGAGGGTACCCATCGCGAGACGGATCAATCGATGCTGCGGTGTGCTCATACGAGAACAACCCCTGATGGTGAGGAGGTCCCAGGCGAAGCCCAGGACACTGACCAGTGTGATTCGAACCATACGCCTCGGGGGCTTGGTTCAATCATCAGATCAGGACCTGAAATATGGGGCGTTGACACTCGGCCCTGCTGGAGGGAAGGAGCTGGGAGTGGAACACGTTGAGCAATTTGTCCCACTCCCTGCGCCACCGGGGACCAAATGCCAGGCAATTGATCCCATCACTCGCACATGAGGATGCCCCGACGCTACGACCCATACCTGTATGCAGGCTGGAAGGAGCGGTTGAACCCAGTCCACAGCAACCCACGACAACAATTTGGCACCTTCGCCCGCAAGGAATCGCAGGTTCGCGGAAGGGCTGGGGTTTCCCTGACGGGCACCACCGGCGCGGATCCCGTCGTGCCGGGTCTTCGCGCTCATCGCGTGGGCGCGGAACAGGGTAATCACGGATCCGTCTGGCTACTCGTAGGCTGATGTACGTCCGAGGAGAGGGAGATTGTGGGCGAGCTGACCGAGGATGCCGACGCAAGGCAGCCGCCTCTACGTGCCCGGTTGCGCCCTCTGATGGAGCGCGTTGCCGCTCACGACGAACCTGCGTTCGAGGCGCTGCTGGCCCTGATGGGCCCCGCGATGTTCGCAGTGAGCGCCCGCATCCTCGTGAACCCGCACATCGCACTTGAGGTGACGCAGGAGGTCTTCCTCGAGATCTGGCGCAAGGCGGACACCTACGACACTGACCGCGGTCATCCCGATACCTGGATTATGACCATCACCCACCGCCGCGCCCTGGACAGAAGTGCCAGTGAGGAACGCGCCACCCGACATGAAACCGACTACTTCATCCGGAACTTCACCCGCGAGTACGACCAGACATCAGACACTGCACTGGACTCCGTCGAGCACGACAGTGTTAGGGCGCTTCTTGGAAACCTGAAACCCCCGCAACGTGAAGCGATCTGTCTCGCCTTCTACGACGGGCTGACCTACGAACTGGTCGCCGAGCGACAGGCTGTGCCACTGCCAACAGCCAAAAGCCGGATCCGCGATGGCATCATCGTCCTGCGCAAAGCACTCACTCAACCGACAGCCGCTGACCAGCGCTGACCAGGCGGCCGGTAGTGCAGGAAATCGGCGGAAAAAAGTTTCACATGTGTACCAATCCGTAGAGACGGGTGTCCCGAATCACATCACAGACGCGCCCGCCACGGGTGCGGCCTCACCGCACAGTGAAGGATGTTCCACATGAACAAGAAGATGCGACTTCTCGCAGTCCCCACCCTGGCTCTTGGCGTTGTCGCCATGGCCGGAGCCCCCGCTATGGCTGATCACGCAGCCGGCTCCTACTCGTCCACGCTCGGCCAGCTCAACGGCACCACCGGCACCGGCACGGTCACCGTTGACGTCGAGGGCACGACCGCCACCGTTAACCTTCAGGTCAACGGCCTCGCCGAGACCTTCATGGACGGCCCGTACCCGCACGTTCAGCACATCCACGGCCTCGCCCTGGGCACCTGCCCGACCGATGCCGATGACGCCAACGCTGACGGCATCGTCAGCGTCACCGAAGGTGCCGGCAAGTACGGTGGAATCCAGACCACGCTGACCACCAGCGGCGCGACCGGACCCGAAGAGGGCCTGAACCTCGCACTCGGCGGACAGGGTGGCAGCTACAACATCTCGCGTTCCTTCGAGATCAACCAGGGCACCCAGGACGCACTTGACGCCGGCACGGCAGTCGTCGTCGTCCACGGTCTCGATCCGGCAACCGCTGGCGTGTCCGAGGAAGTCTTCAACTCCCCCAGCGACCTTGACCCCAAGCTCCCCCTCGGCGCCACCTCGCCGGCCCTGTGTGGAAACCTCGCCGCTACCCAGATGGGCGAAATGCCCTACGGTGGAGCCGATACCGGTGTCGCACAGGACACCAACAACGGCATGGGCATGTACGCCCTCGCCGGCGGTCTCGTCCTGGCAGCAGCAGCAGGCGGAACCTACGTCGTTCGTCGCCAGAACTCGAACTAGTCTGAGCACAGCACCACTGAACTGATCGGATATCTTTCAGACCATGATTAGTTCATCCAGCGGCCGCCGTCGAAACCTTCTGGTTTCGACGGCGGTCGCTGCTGTTTTCCTCACCGGATGCGGCGCCCCCGCCACTCCGCAGGCAGAAACCAGCACCCCACCCAGCAAAGCCGCAACCCCCACAGCAGGCGCCCCCACCTCGAGCCCGACACCGGCACCCAGCGCACCCGCGAGCCCAACACCCGCTGCCACCCCAGCGCCGGAGGTTCTTCCGGAATCGGTCCCCGTCTCCTTCAGCATCCCCGCCATTAAGGCCGGATCAGAGCTTCTGGCACTCGGACTGCGGGACAACGGCTCCCTCGAGGTCCCACCGGATGGGCCCGGCGCCCCCGCCAGCTGGTACGACCAGTCCCCCACCCCGGGCGAGCAAGGGCCCACGGTCCTGCTCGGACACGTCAACGCCACCGACGGTGGCCCAGGCGTCTTCGCGGATCTCCGCGCACTGAAGGCCGGCGACGTCATCGAAGTCAGCCGGAAGGACGGCACGACAGTGAGCTTCGCCGTCGAACGTGGCGAGCAATACCCTAAAGACGACTTTCCCACCCTGACCGTCTACGGGAACACAGAAGGCCCTGAACTCCGCCTGATCACCTGTGACGGTTACGACCCCGCTACCGGGCTCTTCGACGACAATTACGTCGTCTACGCCAAACTCGTCTGACGAAGCCGACCCCAGGCCATCCTGTTGGGTGAATCGCTGCACCCTTCCAGAGCAATGTCACCAAGGTCCCGTCTCAGTACACCTAACCGCCGGTTTGGCCGGACGTTGTGGCTCCCCGCTGGGCTGCCCCGGGTGGGACACGAAGGAACGCGGAATAGTTCACGGTAGGATGTATTTGATGTGCCGCGGTGGCACCATCTCGGGGCGGAACGTTCCGATCGACGACTCGTTGGGCGCACGCGAACCGGTAAACCCGTTCGATGTCGTCGGACGTGACAGGACCGGCACCTTTTTCATGAACCCCTGGATTGCAGCAATGATCCCCCTGGCCATCATCACGGTGCTGGGTTCCATCGCCTTCTTCATTGGTTACAAGGGATACCTGTCAAGCGATCGCGACAACGATGACCGAGACCTCGACGTGGCACCTACGACCTCAAAGAACTCCCCCATCGCTGGGGCGACGTCGGCTACGAAGTCAACCGACCGTGGCACGCAGCAGACTGTTTTGCGGACCGCCATCGTTACCAGTGACCGAATGGTTTCGCGCGCCTCGCACGAGCGGGCGATCCTTGTGCAGTTCATCGACCTTTACGCCCCCGGCACCATCTCCACCCAGGAATTTCTCTCCAACCTCCAGGTGGACTACTCCCGCCGCGTCACCTTCGTTGCGCGCCACCTTCCCACGAGTGACCAGGCGCGTCTGGGCGCGAAGGCGCTCGAGGCAGCCGACCGCCAGAACTGCTTCCTGCCCTTTCTGGAAAAAATCACACTAGGTCCGGAAGCTCAGGAATTCCCCCGTCTGCACACCCGTGTCACCATGGACGCCTTTGTCTCTGTTGCCCGTGAGCTAGGCCTCGACAGCAGACGGTTTGAAGCCGACATGCAGAGCTCCGAGGTGCGAGCACGCATCGAAGCCGACCGGATCGAAGCGGCACGGGTCGGCGTAACCCGAGCCCCCGCGCTGATTCTCCTTGATGATCAGAACCACAATGCTTTGACCTCACTCGATGACTTCCGCGAGGCTGTCCGACTCGCCGCCGGCTAGTAATTCCGGTACCTCCCCTGAAGGTGCCCGGGTGAGGACCTCAGGAGCTGGGACGCCACGCTAGCAGGTCGTCCTGTCCTTTATCGTTGCCGATCCTGGCGTTCGGAGCGTTGCTGGAGCTGCTCAAGATAGGCATTGTATGCGTCGAGCTCCGGGGTTCCCTCGAGATTGTGTTTCCGGTCGGCGGCCCGCGATGTCACCGTGTCGTCGCGCTGCCAGCGCACCATGATGATCAGGAGCATCAGCACAGACGGTAGCTCTCCGTACGACCAGGCCAAGCCGCCGGCAATGCCCTGGTCCGTCATTGGGTCAACATCCCACCCCACGGGCAATGTGCCGAAGAAATCGACGACAGGGGTGGTCGCCATCATCAGGACCACGCCAAAGAAGGCGTGCAGTGGCATTTCGGCGAAGATGTCGAGGAACCGGCCGAAGTGAGACTGCTTTACCGGCAGCGGGTCCGTCGATAGCACGGGGACGGTGAAGAGCACCCCGGAAATCAGGAACAGCAGTTCCAGGGTGATGTGCCCATACCAGGAGGGAAGCATCGCGTCGGCGATGCCGCTGAGGTAGACCCCGTAAAAGCTCACGAGGAACACCGGAATCATGAAGGCCGGATGAAGGGCGATCCGGGCGGCCCTTGATCGCAGGCCAGCGTGGGCGAGCCGGAGGACCGGGCGCCCGAGTCCGCGGTGAGGGGTCGCACGCAGCAACAAGGTGCCCGGTCGACCCAGGACCAGAAGAGGGGGAACGGCCATCATGAGGGTGAGCTGCTGGAACATGAACACGGAGAACATCCGAAGGCCGTAGCCCTCAACTCCTGCGCCCATGGTGATCATGATGATGATGCAGCCCAATAAAAAGATCGCTGTTCGCCAGATCGGCCAGGATCGGCCCATCGACCACAGGCGGATCGCCCCGGCAAGGTAGAGCACGCCCAGAACCAGAGCGATTACGGGGATGAGCGGAATCGGTTGCAGCGTTGGTGCCAGGTAGGTCGCCCACGATGGTGGGGCCTCAGGTATCCACACTGGCCCACTGACCCACGGATCATTCATTGCTGTACAACCATCCAAACTTCACGGTCTCGCCAATGTCTAGGGTGCAGTGTGCGGCCGTCGGAACTCACTACACCCCGTTAAGCGGAACCAGGCACTGAGCGAATGGCGCCCGCGGCCAGTGCCTTACTTCCGGCCCGGACCGACATCCAGGGGACCGGTGACGGGCGGGCAAGGAAATAGCGGTAAGCACCCCCGTCCAGGGCGCTCACCGCCATCTCAGCTTGAGGGCAGCCACTTCACCGATGGGTGAAGTTAGCCGTTAACGCGTACGAAAGTGGATCCGGCGAGGTCAGAGAGGGAGTGCTCCATGGTGAGGTTCGCACCATTCATGCCGCTGCTGATGACCTTGCCGCCACCGACATAGATAGCGACGTGACCCGGACGGACCACGAGGTCACCCGGTGCCGGGGTGGCGACGACAGTTCCGTACTGCAGGAACTGCATAGGGCCGAGGTCTCCGACGTTCTTGCCGATCGAGCGCAGGGCCCGCTCGACGAGGATGGTGCAGTCCTGGATGGACCCGATCTGAGAGTACGCCGAGGCGACGAGGGCCGCGCCGACGCCGCTAGCGGGAACGGTCGGCGCTGCGGGAGCTGCCGGGGCGATCGGGGTGATAGCGGCCGAGGTCAGGGAGTATGTGGGCTGAGCTGCTGCAGGAGCGGGTACTGCAGTCGGGGCTGCGGCAGGTGCGCTGTAGAAGACCTGGCTGACTGGGGCTGCAGCGGGAACCGCGGCTGCGCTGACAGCAACATTGGTAGCGGCGCCGCCGGAAAGCCGGAGCTGCTGACCCGGGTAGATGACTGAGGCGTAGGACAGGCCGTTGGTCGCGAGTAGCGCATCGAGGTTCACGCCGTGCTTGGCGGCGATGGTGCCCATCGTGTCGCCGGAGGTGACCGTGTAAACGCCGGCAGCAGCGGGAGCCTGTGCGGTGACGGGGCGGGTGTCCTGCGTGTAGGTGCCGGCCTGGGCGGCGGGGGCTCCGATAGCGAAGACGAGGCCGCCGGTCGCGGCTGCAATGATGGCCGGCTTGCCGAGCGCGACAGCGCTGGTCTTCGCGGAATACGACAGGCCCTCGAGGGCGATGGAGTGGGTGACGACGGCGCGGTGGCGCGCGGGAATGGACGTACGTGACATGGTGGTTGCCTCTCCCATGCCTGCGGGGTGAGCTGTCGGGTTCGGATGGGAGTCACCCGGCCGTCCTTCATCCCTAGTGCTGTTTCTGCAGTAGCGAAACGCTGCTGCAGGTCCCGGCACGTCGGTCGTTGGATCGACTTAACCCCGAGGGCCATCACACAAAGAGCGTGCGGTGACCCGGTGGAAACGTGGTTCCCCCGTCCCTGCCATATGGATTGTGCGAACGGATCCCGGAGCAGTGGCAGGACTCGGCATTCTGCGCGGGAGAGTGGTCTCGACGGGTGCCGGGATCACCTGAGGAGAATACCCCAGGGTGGTATCGATAGTCACATTTATGTAACGTCGTCCGGCGTGTTGTCGCGACACGCTGCTTCAGGGCTTGCTAACGGGCTTAGGCGGAACTTCCGGTCCTGTTGTTCGTTCACCTCCTCTCGTCGTTGACGGATACTAGTGATGGCCGTGTACCTCGCGCGGCCGAGGACCGCATCAACGGCTACCTGTGCTGGGCAGCAGCGCGTCGATGATGATGAAGGGGACGACAATGCCCACCTATCCCGCATCGAACGTCACGGATGAGACGACTACTCCCCCGACACAAGCAACTTCCGACCCGCTTCCTCAGCACGACGCTGAAACTCACCCTCACGGCTATGCCGCCGACAAAGGCGCGTACTTGCGCCGACTCAAGCGCATCGAAGGTCAGGTCCGCGGAATAGCCCGCATGATCGACGAGGACAAATACTGCATCGACATCCTCACGCAGGTCGCCGCCGTGAATAGCGCCATGCACGCGCTCAGTCTGGGGCTTCTGGAAAGCCACCTCACGCATTGCGTCGCCGATGCGGCCCGGGAAACCGCAAGCACAGACAGCACATCTGACCCAACAAGCGTCGAAGCCGTCGACGCGAAGATCCAGGAAGCAACCCAGGCAATAGGCCGACTACTGCGCTAGTCGCTGACCGTATCCAGAAAGCATCAGGGCGACAAAAGCGAGGCTATCGGCAGGCAGACGCGCCCACTCTTGCCGTGCCAGAACACCTACTGTCGGGTTCGGCCTTCGTCTCGTCCTTGAGATTCCTGGGCACGTCGTGCTGCCGCTGAAGCTTCCTCGGATGCTTCCCTTCTCGGTGCGGAACTGGCTGCTGCTTCCCGCCGTCGACGGATAACTTCGACTTGCCGCGTACTCCACCCGGAAGTCCTCTCGGGTGCACGAGCGGCATTCTTGGTCTCGCCAACGGTGGGCTCCTTTGAGCTCTGTTCCTTCAAATCGGTCGCCGGTTCCGATACAGCATGTTCAGTCCCGTCGGTGGGTGCACGGTGCCTTGTTACGGCGCGGGCGATGGCCGCTGCCATGCTCTCCGACTGCTTCGGCTGATCGTCCGACTGGACGGCGTCCACGATCCGTGCCTCTCGCTGCTGCGGCGCCGGTAGCGGATCGCTGGCGGCGGCGCGTTCTGCACGCATACGGTCGATGACGCGCCGGGCAGCGGCCCGCTCGGTCGTCATGCGATCGGCGATCGCCGCCTCATCCGCTGCTTGTTGGATCTGCGTGGCCGACCTCGGTGCGACGATGGTGAGCTCGCTGTGTTTGTGCAGGGCCGTAGCACGCTCAATGAGGCGTTGCGCGGTGGGATCGTCCCGGTACTGCTTGGGGATCAGCGAGGTCTCGTGGGTGCCGATGTTGTACCGGTTCCGGTATGCCTCGGTCTCGGCCGCGATGCTGTGCCACTCGACTGCCTTTGCGTCTTTTCCGGGCACGGGCCCGAGGGCGTTCGTCCACGCGGGCTTTTCTTCCGCGAGTTGCGCACCGCGGACCATGACCTTCTGTCCGAGGTGCGCCCGGAGCCGGTCGAGCTCGGTCCGGTAGGAGGCCGGCACCAGCGGATCCCGAAGGAGGACGGTGGGCGCCAAGTCGTTGCTGACAACCGCTGTGGTGAGCGGTGCGGCAGGTACAGCGGATGCAACGACGCCGGGGGCCTCTCCCCCGGCTTCAGCACCGGTGTTGGTGGGTCGTGCGACGACGCGGAGTTGCTGCTCGTGTCTGATCGCCTCGTCGATGGTGACCTGGTGTGCGGTGCGGGGATCTTCCCCGCGGGCGGTGCGCTCGATCGCGGCCTGGCTGGGGGACAGATCGGCACGGCGTTCCAGCTCAACGGTCATCGCCTGCACCGTCCACTGGTCTTTGGACACAGTTCTCTGTGTCTCTGTGTCGCCCGGTTTAGTGGGGTCGACGGAGCGGATCCGCAGCAGGGCGGAGGTGCGTGCGTCCGTGAGCTTGTCGGTCCGCAGGAGCGCAAACGGGCGCGCCGCCCATTCCCTGTCCAGCCCGGCGTCCATCGGCGTCTCTCCGGGCGACCGGCGTGGCAGCTCGGTTCCTGCTGCGTACCTCGCGGCTTGCTGTGCGAGGCGGGCCAGATGTTCGTCGGACACGGCGCCGAGGGGACGCTGGTCGGCGTTGGAGAGGAGGCTGTGGGCGGCGTCGATGCGCTGCTCGAGCCGGTAGGCGAGGACGGCTGCCGGGTCCTGTGCCCCGTCGAACCCGCGCAGGTGCCCGGTGTCGGCGTGCTGCCCGCGCCCCGTGCTGTCCCTGTTGCTGTCCCGCGTGACGCCGGCGGCTTGGGCGAGGAGTGCTGCGGGGTCGAGTCCTTGGGCTTCTGCTGCGCGCAGGTGGGTTGCTACTGCTCCCCATGCCTCGTGGGAGGTGAACTGGACGGCGCTCCGCGGCCCGATCACCTCGGCCGCGATGGTCCTGGTCTTGGCTTCCCATGCGGCGTTCTCGACCTCGTTGTAGACGCCGGCGAGGGTCGCGACGTCGCCGGCACGGACGGCTTCGACCCGTACTGCTTCGTGCGCTGAGAGGGTGCGGTCGTAGTTCGCGGTGATCGTGGACAGGACGCTGTCGCGGGTCGCGGCCTGGTCGTTGTCGTCGCCGAGGGCGACGTAGAGGCGGTTCGTCTCGCGTCCTCGGGTGGCGGCGACGTAGGCGCCGGCGCGGTCGGTCCGCTCGTCCAGAATCGCGTGCGCGGTGTCCACGGTGGCGCCCTGGGCGCGGTGCACGGTCGCCGCGTAGCCGAGCTGTCCGTGCTCGTGGAGGTAGCTGGCCTCGACGGTGATCCGTCCGCGGTGGCCCGCGTGCCGGAGGGTGATGCGCTGCCGGTCCACCCCTGCAGCTGCGTCGGCAGATGTGTCGGCAGATGTGTCGGCAGATGTGTCGGCAGATGTGTCGGTGGTGGGGTCAATAGCTGGGTCGGTGGTGACTTTTTCGACGGTCCAGACATCGTTGTTCTTCACGAAGTCCTTGCCCTGGTTGACCTGCAGGGTGCGGTCGTTCTTGCGGGTGACGACGGTATCGCCGGCGTAGGCGCGCAGGCCGTCGCGCAGGACGACAGACGGTGTTGCCTCGGTGATCGGGCCGGTGCCGTCGGCCAGGTCGCCGGTGGCGATGCGGGCGGCCTGTGCGCGGGCGTTAAGGTCGGTGACGGTGGCGTTGTCGGTGGCGATCAGCAGCGAGGTCTTGCCCGCCTGGGTGTCTGCCCTCCACGCGGCGAAGGCGTCCTGCGTCATGGCCTCAAGGGTGCCCGCGGTGACGCGCTTGTTCTCAAGGTACCAGTGGAACGGGGTGTCCGCGCCGGCGGCGGGCGGCTCCCGAAGTGCCAGGGATGCCTCTGACTCGCCTTCCGTGCGGAAGCGGTGAACTTCCTCGAGGCGGACCGCTCCGACCTCGTTGTTGAGCAGGCGCAGCGCGCCGCCGGAGCCGATGGCGCCGAGCTGGCGGTCATCTCCGATGGCCCTGACCACAGCGCCGTTGCGGGCGGCGACGGCGACGACGTCGGCGAGCTTCGGAGTGGTGACCATACCGGCTTCGTCGACAATGATTACGTCCCCGGCACGCAGGCCCAACACAGGCATGAAGGCCGGGTTGATGAAGCTCGAACGGACGCCCGCGCTATCTGCCTTCTGGTTGTTCTGCTGGTTGCGGTGGGTGGCCAGGAACGCGTCGATGGTCGTGGCTTCCGCGCCGAGGTCTCCGCTCATGACGGCGGCCGCGGCGGCGGTGGGGGCGAGTCCGATGACCCGTCCGCCGGTGTCGCGGACGGCGTCGGCGGCAAGGGAAAGGCTGGTGGTCTTGCCTGTTCCTGCCGGTCCGATGCCGAGGGTGAGCAGCTTCTCGTTGGTAGCGAACGCGCGCGCGAGGTCGATCTGGCCCTGGGACAGGGATGGCTTGCCGCTCTCGGCCGCGGCGTCGGTGTGCTTCGCCAGGACTGCGTCGAAGCGTTCCATGGACACGGCCGGGATGACGGTTTTCTGTCCGGCGGCGAGGGTCCTGTGCTCAGCGTTCAGCACCTCGTGAGAGGTGAACAGGGCGCTGTCGGCCTGCTGGAACTGGCTCGATCCGTCGGCCCGCTGGAACTCGTGCAGGCGCGGTGTGATGGCCTCCGATGTAACCCGGAGGCTCTGTGTGCCGGTTACGGAGCGGGTGACCTTCTCCACGGTTTCGTCGGTGATGGTTTGCCCGGGGAAGGCTTCTTTGAGGTGGCGGCGGGTCTGGGCGATGACGTGGTTCCGTCCCCATGAAGCGCGCTTGGCTGACAGCTCGTGGACGATTTCGCGGGCGTGCTCGTGCACGTTGAGGTCGGCGACACTGGGGCCGGTGAGTACGCCGGGGCCGGCGCTGCGGACGCGCTCGAGGAGGGCCGGACCCACCGGCATCCCCATCCCGCCGTCCAACCCAGTGCTGTAGTCCTTTTGCCATTCGTCGACCAGCGCAGAGAGCCGGCGGGCACTCTTCTTCTCCGGTCGGGTCTCCAATGTGGCCTGCTGTGCCAGGGCGATCTTCTGCTTATCGCTGGGCGCATACCCGTGCTTATCGGTGAACTCGCCTTCGAGCCGGTGGATCGCTCCGGCGATGTTGGTGCGCCTCGAGGAGGCCCGGTGGATGCTGTCGAGGTCGATGCCGGCGACCTCGTAGACAGGCTCGCGGCCACCGGTTGCCCGGGCGACGGTGCTGACGCCGAGGGATGCGCAGACCTTCTCGATGACCTTTGCGTTGTACGTCTCGGATGCGGCGACGCCCATCTTGTAGAGGGTGCGCCCGTCGACGGACGACCATTTCCCGTCGCTGCCCATCACCTTGTTCGCGATGACGACGTGGTCGTGCAGCTGGGGGTCCCCGGCGCGGGAGTCGTAGTGCCGGAACTGGGTGGCTACGAGACCTTCCTTGACGTCGATCTGGCGGACACCGTTCTTCCCACGGCGCGTGTAGGTGGCGTTCTTTTCGAGGAAGGTGATCGTCTCGGCAATGGCCTCATTGTGGGCGGCTTCGACTGCAGTGCGGGCCTCGTCGCCGCCGAGCGCCCACAGCAGGGATACCGATTTGGCGGGCGAGAACACCAGGTCATACCCGGCGACGGTCTGCTTCGACGGGGTGGTCTGCGCGGTGACGTACCGGGCCAGTTCTTCGTTGCTGCGGGCGTTCCGGCCGTGGGACTCACGGAACAGCTCGCCGCCGACCCGTGACCGGATCTCGTGCATGACTTCTTTCGGCAGCGTCTTGTCGGCGTTCTCCGGGCCGCTCCATGCGGGCCCGCTGGTGCGCCGGAACCGGGCCACTTCCTCGTCGATCCGGCGGGTCATCTCCGTGTTGGCTGCCCCGTACTGGTGGTACTTCTGCCCCAGTTTGATCTGCTCGGTCGTCCCGCCGGCGGCGAGGATATTCGCGGCCTCGGGGTGCAGTCCCTCGCCGAAGAGGGCTTTCATCTGCGCTTCGCTGACTTCACCGAAGACGCCGAGTAGTTGCTCGGCGTGCCCAACCCACTGCCCCGGAGGCATGCCGTCAACGGTGTAGTAGTCCCCCAGTCCGCGGCCTCCTGCGCGCAGCTCGTCGCCGCTGGCGACCTCGGAGGTGTAGTAGGCGTAGCCGTCCCCAGCACTGAGCTTATGGACGGTCATCACACGCTCCATCCTCATCCACTCCCCTGCCCCGCTGATGGCGGCTCGCCGGGCAGGATTGACCCCATTTATCAGGATGCAAGAGGTGTGACAGATTGTGCTGGTTGGAAGGGCGCGAAATCGCATGGTGACGACGGAGGAGGAAAGCCAGATGAAGTGCCGTGGAAACCAGTACGATTGGTCCATCGAATCTCGATGCGGTTGTGCACATGAGAATGAGCGGTGGGTAACACGATTTTCGTTATCCACCGGCTCGTTCGATTGTGTGGAACCGCAAACGGACGTTATCCACCAGGTGGGCAGCATAGAGACGTTAGGTTATCTCGGAGCTGTCCACGTGTGGTCAACGTCCGTTGCATCCAGTCCGAGCGCCAGCGAGGTCCGCATCTGCTTTCCGCAGTCGGCTCGTGGGTGCCAGCGGTGACGTCGGACAGGGTCGGTGATCGGTCGGGGTCTACCTGTGGTGACCGGCTGCTAACCGTTAGGTTTGGCAGGGAAAGTGCGTCGGATCGCAAGTCGTGGCCGACGCAGTATCAGGTACGGGTCTTGCACGCAGGATGAGTGAAGGGGACGAGTCATCATGGCAGCACCGAGGAAGTCAGCGCAGCAGGTAGCGGCGCGGGAAAAGGCGAGGGCGAAAGCTCAGGAACTGACCGAGCGGCACGAGCGGTTGATTGACTTGGCGGCGGAGTTCTTCGAGCAGGAGCAGCAGGCCGAGCAGATCCGCGCCGAGGCGCGGGAGCGTGCTGACGCGATCCTGGCGAAAGCCGAGCAGGACGCGGAAGCGGCCGCGAAGGAAGCTGGCGCGAAGGTGCAGCAGATGCTCGATACCGGAGAGAGTCGGGCAGGGGTAGCCGCCCGGCTCGGGCTCAGTACCGCCGAGATGAAGCGTGCCCTGGACGGTGCCGGCACCAGCTCGTCGTCCGAAGAAGTGCGGACCGAACCGACGCTGGCGGCAACAGCAGATGACGCGGAGCAGGTCGCCGCCGAGACGAAGGCCGCCTAGCGGGTGACGCCCTAGCGGGCAGCACGAAGTGAGGGGACCGACTGTGTCGGTCCCCTCTTCTGTGGGCAACGCATCTGCGTAGTCCTTTCTCCTGGTCGTGTCGGCGTGCAGCGCGGCCGGTGCGTGCGTACCTGGTGCGCGGCACCGGAGCCTCAGTGAGCTTGAGCGCGAGGACGGCGGTTCGTCGCCGGCGACCACAGCTCGAGGCTCCCGTAGCGGCGGCGAACCGCCCCGCCCACCAGTGGCGAGCTGACCACCTTCCCCTCTCCCGGGCCGGGGCTGGTGGTGCAGGGCTGTCACTCCCTGCACCACCGGTGCCCGGTGCTACTCGGCCGCGTACTCCTCGGCGATCATCTCCTCCTCGTCCGCGTGGACTTCCTCGAACGTCTCTGTGTCCTCGTCGGGTTCGGTGGTCTTATTCGCGCTGTCGAGGATGATCTGGTCGACCTCACTCGGCGTGTACCCCCAAGTAACCAACTGCGTGAGGTAGGTCAGGTGGCTCCGGTGCGGTGAGCGCCACGAGTCCTTGGCGATGGTCTTCTCGAACCCTGCGCAGACCAGCGCGATCATGGGCACCTCGGGGCGGGTGGTGGTCTTCGCGACGTGGTCGCGGAGTGGGTTCCATCCCCACGATTCCTTGCCCTCGATCTTCGCTCCGGCCATCTCAGCGGCCACGGCTCCCTCGTAGCCGCTGGTGACCTCGGAGTGGTGGGTCAGGGCGTGGACGGTGAAGTACTGCCAGCCCTTCGGTGCCTGCTTTTTCGCCAGCAGGGATCGGACAAAATCGCGCCGGACGACCGTCGCCGATTCCATGGCCTTGTTGTTGGCGATCAGGGTCTTCCGTGCGGCCTTCTGCTCGTCGCTCATGGGTCCGCTGGGTGCGGCTGAACCGAAGTTGTAGCGGAGCTTGAAGCCCAGCTCCTTCCACCCGGTGACGACCGGGATCACGGTCAAGGCGCCGTTGATGTAGGCGGCGTTCGCGTCCTCCTTTGTGGCCTGCGATCCGTCAGCGCGGAGCAGTTCGGTGACGCGCACGTTGTCGTCGGTCGAGTGGTATCCCCAGCTCACGTCGTCCGCGATCGGTGTGCCTGCCGCTTCCAGCTCGGCCACCAGCGCCGCGCGTGCGGCTTGGTGTGCTCGATCGTCGCGCAACTGCTGGGCGACGTGGGCGAGCATGTCCGGCTCTTCCGTGAGGACGGCTTCAAGGTGCGCGGTGGCGTCCTCGTCGTCGGCGAACTCGACCAGCACGAGAGCTTCCTTGATGGTGCGGCCCTTGGACAGCGCGGCCTCCCCTGCGGTGCTCTTCTTGGCCTTCAGCGCGCCCTCGACTTGGGTCTTGGCGCGTCCGGTCTTCTTCGCGATCTGCGCCGCGCTCACTCCCAGCAGGGACAGCTGGTGGAAGGCGTCGGCCTCGTCCGCGTCGGTCAGCGCGGAACGCTGAACGTTTTCCACGACCTGCGTGGTGATCCGCTCGGCTTCCTCCGGGCTGGCGACGACCATGACCGGGATCAGGGGTGTCTCGGCTTCGACCGCGCCGCAGGTGCGGCGCTGTCCCATCAGGACGTGCACGGTGCCGTCGTCCTTGCGGTGTGCGATCACGGGTTCGATCACGCCGTGCTCCTTGATGCTCGCGATGAACTCGGGCGTCAGGGCGGCGTCCTTGCGCACGTTCACGTCCACGGTGAGTGTGCGCGGGGCGATCATTTCAAGGGTTGGCTGAGTGGTCAGCTGAGTGTTCACGGTGTTGCTCCTTGGTTGCAGTGGTGGTGTCGGGGCCCTTGGTGACCAGCAGTGGACCCTTCCCCCGACGCTTCTATGTCTGTCAACCGGCTGGAATCGGGCGCAGGCGCGGACCGAGTTGTTTCGTCCGGGGAGGGGATCGGCCCGCGTGCCGTATCCGCCGTCGTTTGGCTGCTGGCGAAGCTTGAGATGCTTGCACTATGACCACCGATAACAAGGCCATGCTCGATCGCGTCATCACCGAGGTGTTCAATGAAGACTTCGTCAGCATGCGTGTCAGCTCTGACGAAGCGCACGGAACGCACAGTGTCCAGGTGAACAGCCGCTTCCGCCAGGACCGCACCGCGATCATTCGGGCCGGACACGTGTGGATGGAGGTCTTCATCCCTGAACTGAATGTTCAAACGGGCATTCTGGTGGATGACGGCGAGAAAGACGACGATCCCGAAGACGTGATCGAGGCCTACAAAGAGGGAGAGCTTAGGAAGATTTGCCGCCTCATGCATGCCTACCTCGAAGGAGAAGGGCGTGTCAGCGAACGGCGCAGCCTCTTCGGCCGAGGCGTAGTCCGCAAACTGGTCATCGAGTCAGATGGCTTCGAGTGGCGCTTAGGCCGAAACTACTCGAGCGGGCCAAAACCGGTATGACCCGCTGAGGGATCGGCGTGCGGACGCCGGTTCGGCGTACGCCCTCCGCCTAGGATGCGGTGATGAGCTCCTTGAACGTCCTGACGTTCCGTCCGCAGGATCCTGACTTTGTCGATTCGGAGTTCAGCCACAGATCCCGCCGCGCAAGGCGTCGCGAGAGCAAGCGGTTAGACATCCTCATTGATGGTCGGCCTTTGCGATTGTGGTGGCGGGACTGGGAACAACCGGAGTATGACTTCGATGTACCCGTGCCTCCCCTAGTCACTCGCCTCTCTCGATCATCGATGCGGGAAGCTCTGATACAGCTACGGCAGCTCCGTGGGTCAAGTCCCGAAGGTAGACCCATAACCGCTGAGCTGTTCTATTGCGGGGAATGTTTCGACGTATCGGACGGAATCCTCGGCGTGCAGGTCAGCCGGGACCAGAGCACAGTGAGGTGGCAGAGGTTTGGGTGGATTGATGACGCCGACGGCATCAGCGAAGATGCTCTGATCACCAACGCACCACCCATCATCTTCGATACTGCCGCGTACGACCACGCCCTGGATGATGCTCAAGCCGCCCTCATCAGCTTTTTCCGCCGCAGCCGGTAAAGACAAACTGCTCAGGCATGAACTGTCCGATCAGGAATCCTTCAGCAAAGTACCCGAGTAAGACTGTCCTCTTGCTCGTCGTGGGTTGATCCGATGCCCCATGATTAGGCGATGTGGAAGTGGTGGGAGCTGAAGCTGAAGCTCAGGCGCGAGTGGCGCGCGCGGAAAGTTCGCCTGCTGGAACTGGAAGCCCAGCCCGAGCCCGACTACGGCTATGCGCCGTCCTGGGAAGGACTCGTTGCTGGACGGCGTGAATTTGCCGGCAGGGTGATTACCGGTTCATACATTGGCCATGACCTCCTCATCCACGTATACGGCGACGCCGACCTGAACCGATCCTACGAACCAAAGGACTTCAGCTTCGCCGCCGCCTACTTCATCACCGACAAAATGCTGGCCGGGCCCGGGGACGACGACCCAGACCCCTCGTTTGAATCCCTCGAAGAACTCAACGAGTGGCTGTCTGAGCAGTCCATCGACTGGTACCTGCCCTATGTCTCACTCGCTCGCCTCGGCTTGATACATGGCTACGACGGCAAGCGAGTGCCTTAGCGCGAGGGCATCCCCGCTGAAGGATCGCCCACCGACAGGGTTTGCCTCGGGTGGATTAGAGCTCCCGAACGGTGAGCAAGGATCTAACCTGAAGCTTTCGTCGCAAATGGGCCCGCTCGAGGCCGTCCACGACCACCGCGGCGCCGATCCAGGATGCACCACTCATCTCGACGAGGGCATAGCACGCCTCTGCTTGAGCGCCGGTGGCAATCCAATCATCGACAAAGAGAACCCTGTCCCCTGCCTGCAACAGTGAGCGACGCAGCCCGAGCCGTAAGTTCCTGTCGATGTAATCAGGTCCCGTGGAAACCTCCCACCAGGCATCGCTATCGGCCGCGCGACCGGGATCCTTCCGCACTTCCGCGAAGCCGATCCCTAAATGCTGCGCGGTCAAAACGCCGAGCAGGCTCCCGTGAGATTCGGTACCCATGACAACGGTCGGTGTTGACTCAGCGAAGAGTCCCGCGAGACTAGAACCGAGCGACAGGAGCGTGTCCGGACTCCGCCACCATCCTGTGACATCAGCCCTGAAGTCAGGATCGGTTCGGTCCCCCAGCCATCGAAAAGACTGACGAAGACGGTCCCGCATGTCAGATTCCTTCCGCATGCACCCATCTTCGCAACACAGCACGCCCTAGCCGCTCAAGACTGCAAGGCGGTGTCGCTCAAGGATCCTCGAGCGGAAGAGTCAGTTCAGTGGCCCAGGAGGACGGGAGAAGTGGTCCCGCGTGTCCCGCGACCAGCAGCCAAGCACCCTCTTCTTCCGTCCATACCTGGGTCATCGGCATTCGGTATTCGTTGCGCCCCGCGGCAGTCGTGACGTCGTCTCTCACGATGCAGGTGAGGACCGCAGTGGAGCCGCACATCGTGATCTTCGGGTCTTCGAGCATCTGACTGTGCCAGGTGTTCCGCCCGCCAATGTTGGACTGAAGGTAGGTCTCGCGGTTGAACTGGTCGCCTTTGTGGGAGGTCCAGGAGAACTGCGGGTGGAGGAGCTCGCACAACAGGGCGCTGTCGTGTCGGCTCAAGGCATCCGCCCGCTTTCTCGCGGCTTCCAGTATCTCTTCGGTGCGCATCACTTGAGTGTGTCAGTCGTTATCCCTGCATCATGGGCGACGCACGGACAGTAGGTCTTACCACCACCTCGAAGAACGCATCAGGATCGCAATCGTGCATCACCTGAACCGTCGATCAAACCGAAGTCGGCACGCTCCCCCAGTTCTCCTATTCCAGGTAAGGGGCTCCCCCGGCAGCCTGGAACCGGGTAGGTTCCGCGGCGGCGTAAAGGGAGTTGAGTTGGCGGTAGAGGATTCGGGCGATGTAGCGCTTGAGGGATCTGCGGATCTCGCGGTAGCTGCGGCCTTCCTGGGTGCGTCTGGCGACGTAGTCCCGGGTTCCGGGGTCGTGGACCATCCGGGTCATGGTGATGGTGTGCAAGGCTCGGTTGAGGCGCCTATCACCGCCCCGGTTGAGCCGGTGCCGGACAGTGTTCCCGCTTGAGGCCGGCAAGGGGTTCACCCCTGCCAGGGACGCGAACGCAGCTTCGCTGCGAACCCTTCCTGGATGCGACCACGCTGCTAGGACAGCAGCGACTGTGACGGCCCCGGCGCCGACCATCTCCAGCAGCGGCGCCGCGGGGCTCTGCTGGATCAGCTCTGTCATGCGTTTCTGGTTCGCCATCAGCTGGTCGGTCACCTCGTGAACGCGGCGCGCCAACCGAACTGCTTCCTCGCGCGCGATCGATAGTTCGATCTGTTCCTGTCGTTCCCGCCATCTGGTGATCGTGTCGATCTGGGCAGGAACCAATGATTTACGGGCGTCGATTCCCAGATCATGGGCCCGGAGTAGGGCGGTGAGTGCATTGATGTTCACTGTTCGGTCCCGGGTCAACTGATCCCGGGCTGCGCTCAGAATCCTGAGCCCGGCACGGGCTCCTTTATCCCGGCGCGGGGCTCGCAGCTGGGACTCCTCCAAGCCAATGACAGCGCCTCCGATGGCGGCGGCGTCTAGCGGATCGGATTTGCCGATCCCCCGGCGCCCCCGGGCATTCATCCGTGGAGCCTCGGCGACGTCATAACCGGCGTCGGCTACGGCCCGTGCCAGACGCGCCCCGTACGAGCCGACACCCTCGACGGCCCAAAGACAGGCCATATCGCCGTCAGTGCGTCGGCCTACCCAAGCGAGTGCGCGGGAAATCCCTGCCGAGGTGGTCGGGAACTGCTCGCATGCGACCTGTCGCTTGCTACTGGCTTCGATGATGGCGTACGTGTGTGTGCGGGCGTGGCAGTCCACGCCGATGACGAATGGGCGGGTCTGCGCAACGAGGGTCACTGCGGCCACCCTCCTTCCTATCGAACGGGCATGACTGGTCGCATCGCGACCGGCACTGACCTGGGAGGAGTCACGTCGAGGCAAAACTGTGATGAGCCACAACCGCAGGGGCTGGGCAGGCTTCTAATCAAGCCACCGTCGTGGGACAGGTCAACGCCGGCCACTCCACCCAGCGCGGACAAGTCGGGGGAAATGCACCCTCACGGGGCCATTGCTTTTTCGAGTCACCCGCCAGGCAGAACGACCGGCATCAACACTGCCAGCCAGTCCCAGACCAACCACTGCAAGACTCACAGTTGTTTTTTGCCTGCTGGCGAGCTCGCTCGCTCGTCTCCGACGGAGCAGTGCTCAACGCCGTAGGTGCGAGGGTGCGGCAATCCTGGGAGGAAATAAGCGACGCAGGAGCGCCGGACAGAATTGGTGTGCCCGATGCCGGCGGAGCCGGTTGATGGTGTGGAGCGGGGGCGCATAATCCGTAGGACAGCAGCGAAAAACGCCCGGACTGGATGCGACGAAGGTGCAGCCTGGCCGGAACAGGCCGGAGCGAAGCGCAGGACCATTGCCCTGGTTGGAGCGCCAGCGGAAACCAGGGAAGCACTACAGGTGAGACACCCGCGGCCGCCGGCCACCTGCGGGCGCCGGCCAGGAACCCCAGGAACGACGAAGGGCCGGCACCATCGGTGGCGGCCCGTGCTCAACCATTCAATTACTCATTCACTCATTGGCGTCGACCAGACGTGGTGAGCGTGGTCGGGGCAGTAGTTGCGGCCGCGGCTCAGTCGAGCCAGTCCGGGGGGCCAGCGAGGCCGAGCCGGTAGCGCGCCGCATCCACGGAGGGGCTGTGCGGTCCGAGGGCCAGCTGGAAGGTCCGCAACTGCAAGCGGGTGCGCTGCAACCGAAGGCGATTAGCAAGCGAGCGGTCGCCGCGACCGGGCACCCCGGCGAGGGGAGCCACGGACGGGGAGATGACCAGCGCTCCGGCGCTTGCGAGGCCGCTGTAGAAGATCCGCTCGGCCCGGTTCAGCCCGTCTGGGGCGGAGAGGAAGGTCAGGAGCTCGGCGGGGACGGGTTCGAGGTCGGGTTCCATCGCGCGCAGTGCCTCGGCGAGTTCCTGGCGGTTGACCGGGAGGTCCTCGGCTCCGAGCGCCTGGGCGCTGCGGGACCAGTCGGCGATGTACGTGTCGGCCCAGTTGCGACCGAATCGCGGGGCGAGGTCGTGGCCGACGGCCTCGTGGGCTCCGAGGAAGGCGTCGGTGAAGGCCAGGTGCACCCAACGGAGCAGGGCGGGGTCGGAGGCGGAGTAGGCGCGGCCGTCGTCGGTGGTGCCGCGAACCCGCCCGTGCATGCCGCGGACCCGCGCTGAATCCCGTTCGGCCAGTTCCGCGGAGCCGAAGGTGCTGATGGTGAGCCAGCGCGCGGTCCCGGCGAGGCGGGCCCAGGGGTCGCTGCGGTAGGAGGAGTGCCGTGCGACCCCGGCCATCGCGAGCGGGTGTGCGCCCTGTCCGAGGAGGGCCGCGACGCCGCCGACCAAAGTGGAAAGGCCACCGTGGACCTGCCAGACGACGCCGTCGGGTTCGAACAAGCCTGGGCCTTCTCCGACCAGGGCGATGTCGCGCACCCAGTCCGGCGCCCCAGTGGGGTCTCCGGAGACCCGGGCGCGGAACGCGCTGCGGACGCGGTGAGCCAACTCGGCGGGGCGCGGGATCGAGCTCACAGGCATGATGCTCCAACGACGGTAGGTCGGGTACGACGGACACCCAAAACAGGACTCCACTACACAGCGTAGAACATGGCCCTGACACGGCGATGGCCGAGAGGACCCTTCCGTGGTCAGAAGAGCGTTGGTGCTTCGGGGTCGATGCCGCTGATTAGGGGGCGGATGATCGGTTCGTTCCAGCCGTGCTCGAGGAGGGCTGTGCGTAGTGTGAGCGACTGGGCGCGGAACTGGGCACGGCCAACACCGCGCCACCGGAAGGTCGAGGCGTTCGCGTGCCGGCCCTTCTGGG
The DNA here is from genome assembly GCF_054511075.1 of Arthrobacter sp. TMS2-4. NCBI lineage: Bacteria > Bacillati > Actinomycetota > Actinomycetes > Micrococcales > Micrococcaceae > Arthrobacter > Arthrobacter sp. TMS2-4. Next base: position 16,873 of record NZ_JBTNDI010000014.1, on the reverse strand, counting down.
ACCGGTCAAGCATGTTCAACGCCTGGGTGCCCGGCAGCAGATGCGTGTCTGCCCCGGTGCTGGCGTGAACGCACAGGGGTACGTCGCAGACGTGCATGAGCGCGATGCCGGGGTGCAGGGTCTCCCCGGTGAGGTGTTCGTAGGCGTAGCGTTGCGGCCGCAGGGCGCGCTGCTCACCGTCCCTGGCGACCCAGAACCGCCCGTAGCCATCGTCGGCCACCGCGCCGGTCCAGATCCAGCAATCATGCGGCCGCGGGCCCTTGAAAATTTTCTCCCAGAATCGGTCAGCCTCTACCCTGCGCTGTCTCATCGCCGGCTACCTCTGCCAGGACGTCATCGGACCCGCGCTGCTCGGCGGACGATCGGCCGGCGACCCTCCATCCGCACCACTCCGACGATCACCAGTGCAGCTGCGGCGACGACCATCAGCTGACCCCACCACGGCGCGGCGGCCGCGACGACCAGAACGTACAGGCCGGCGAACCAGAGTGCGATCGCCAGCGCGCCGGCGATCTTGTTGCGGACCCGCGGCGGGATGGGCAGCAGTAGCAGCGGGAGCCGGAGGATGAAACGGACGAACAGGTAGCTGTACCGGATGCTCGAGGTCAGCAACTAGCGGATCAGTCGGATCATCGCGCTCCCCTGACTACGGGGCGGTTGCGGCGGATAGGTTTAGCTCGTATGGTTTTGGGCCTCGTGGGCTTGCTGGTGCCGGTACAGGGTGGCCCTGCTCCAGCCAACCAGACGCGCCGCATCCTCGGCGGTCCTGCCTTTCGCGCGGGCGTCGGCCACGACGTCGAGCTTCGCGGCGATGACCTTCGGGTCCGAGCGTGGTCGGCCGAAGCGGGTCCCGTTCTGCCGGGCCGCCACCAGGCCGGCGTTGACGCGTTCGACGATGAGTTCACGCTCGTACTCGGCGAGGGTGGCGAGCATGTTCAGCATCAGCCGGCCCGTCGAGGTTTCCGGATCAATGCCATCCGACAAGGACCGCACTAAAATCCCCCGCTCACGAAGGAGGTTCACCGTGTTCAGCACATCGATCAACGACCGCCCGAGACGGTCGACCCGCCAGACCACGACGGTGTCACCTTCATTGGCGTACTCGAGTAGCTTCTTCATTCCGGGCCGCTCAAGCGCGGTTCTGCTCCCGGAGGTCACATCAGCGAACACGTCCCGCTTCTGCACCCCGGCGGCGACTAGTGCGTCGAGTTGCAGCTTCGCATCCTGCGTCGATGTACTCACGCGGGTGTATCCAAGATGCCTCATTTGACTAGTGTGCCTCAGAAAGTCCGGGTGACACGAGAACTGAGACATTTTATAGCGAGACGGCTTTCCGAGACAGAGCGTGCCCTGGAGTTCCACGGAAGTTCTCGGGCCCCAAAGGTGCCACCTGAGTGTCTTGGAAAACTGTAGTTTTTTGAGACGCGTTCGGAGGGCGGTTGCCCTGGATAGGCGTACCGCTTGAGGTACGTTTGCGCCCGTCTTCATCGCCCGGGCTAAACGTCCCTCCCCCGGCCTGGCGCGGCCGGCAGGTCCGGAACCCCTGCGTGGTGCCAGTAAACGACCGGCTTGCCGTCATATTGCGCAAGCTCTCACCGACTACAGACGGGCCACAGCTGCACGTCCCCAAAGGAGCAGCAACTTGGCGGAAGATGGTCTAATGCCAAGACGCATCTTCGAAGGTGACTCAGAGGATTCCAAGGAAAGCTGGCTCAGAATCCGCGCGCTTCGCTCCAGACCTCCTACCTGGATGCCCGAGAGCCGGAAGCAACTATTCGTGAGCGCTCTGGAACAGGCTGAGCAGCAGTTCAAGGCGGCTGAGCACATCGGTTACGAATCAAGGTCCCTCAACTTGTATTACGGGCTGTCTCAGGCAGGACGGGCGATATCAGCGGCGCTTACACCCACGGCTAAAACGACTTCACCTGAGGTGCGGGGGCACGGACTCAAACTCTTGCAGCTAGACAGCCTCAAAGCAGATGCTCTCTTTAGCTGCGAGATTAGAGGAGACGGCGGAACTGACTCATCATTCGGCAGGCTCGCATGGTTGCTCAATTCAGATCCCCTAAAGACGCCTGTGTCTCTGGCTGCAATGTGGAACATGGTTCTCGAAGTCTCTCTAGATTTCCCACAGCCCAACTACCCCCTTCCGCTCTTCGTCAATCGTGTCTACGACGGTTCGCTTCCAGGGCAGTACAGCCAGCGTCACTTCACGATCCCTCTGAGCGAACAGGACGCAGAGGAGAACGGTGCGGCAATAAAGCGTCAATACCCGGACCTTGAACCGGCCCTACTCGTTACAACCACAGGCAACGGACAGCACATCGATGATGCGGGTGCACGCCTAGATCTAGCAAAGTTTGAGCTTGAGAACTTCGAATCACACCTTCGCGGCTACAGGAGGTCCACGGTACTCATGCCGGCGGTCGTCCCAGGGCAGAAATCGCTGGATCCAATCCTTAGCTGGTGGGTACTGCTCTACGGACTGTCGATGATCACACGCTACAAGCCCGTTGTGTGGACGCAGGCGGTCGATGTTAACCAATCGCATCACGCAGTGCCGCTTGAGACAGTCCTTTCGAAGGCTAGTGATGCGCTACCAAACCAGATTCTGTCGCTCCTGAACCGACCACCACAATAAAAGGGCGAGGGCTGAGATGCCGCCAACACCATTGTGCTCGCCTCAGGAGGTAAGTTCACTCGCCAAGAATGTCGTGCGTGCTCCGAATCATTTGACCGATTGGCGTATCGAGGTCCATCATTCGCGCATCGTAGTCGGAGTATCCCAACAGGGGCGCAATAATCGAGTCCGCCTCACCATGTGACCATGAAGATACTATTGCCCCGACATGGTCACCGAACTCGTTAGGTACCGCAATTATGGGCCAGGCGGAGAGTTCAGTGGGTCGTCTCGGAAGTCTTCGGACAACTACGACGCCTTGGCCATCATCAACCTCTAGAGCGCACGCATTCCAGTTGCCGAAGTCACTCCACCCTGCATCCGTGTCCTCCCAAAAGCCCACGAGCAACGAACGCTGATGATCGGTCGCTTCTTCGACGCCAACCGATTCCAACGCACTCACCGCGTTCATGAGTCGCTGACGCTCACCGCGAATCTCTCGCTCGAGCATTTCGGGATCAGGGGCGAAAAGCACCGACCGGAGCCCTGAGTTGTACTTCTTACCAGCCGTGTCTATATCATCCATAACTGCCGTCAGCGGATGGGGGATCGAAGACTTCGAGCCGTAATGAGTCGTCGCCTTAACGATGTGCTCCCCGCCAGCTAAGAAGCCGTCGGCACGCAGCTGAAGCTCGAAAAACGGATTGCGAGGATCGGAAGCAAAGGGCGCGATGTCTTGTGTGGGCCGCACGTTGTCCGTGCGTACTTCGAATGAGGTCCAAGAGTCAGGGGCTGTACGTGTCTCAACGAGAAAGCGCCTACGCCCCAAGTTGAGCACTTCAACCTCGTCGACTGTACTGATCGTTCCTAGCGCTGTCGCGTACTGCGCCCTCAAATCGAGGAAAGTGATGATTTCCTCTGGGGCAGGCGATGACGTTTTCGCCAGCTTCAGCCCCAGTAATTCCATCGCCATCCGATAGCGTGCGTATCGCAGGCGCGGCTGTGGCAGGGGAAGCACTCTGTCGGGTCGCACACGCGAGGTGCGGTCGGCAATGGCAAGCACCGCTCGCTCTGCCTGGTCTCTAGCCTCATGATTTCGAAATCTGGCAGTGAAGCTGAACTGCTGGCCATCGACGGTTACCGTCGCCCCGAGACCTATCAAATCGCTGGCACTCTCGATGACGCCGGGGTCACGCAACGCCCTCGCGTGGTCCTTATGCGCGGCGAGGCTTGAGGTGCCTAGGTTGATCACCGCTGCGCTAAACGAGCCCATTACGGGACGTATGAACGCGTTGAAGGTTGCGGTTGCGAGACGCGGCCTCGGAGTAGTGTGAAAACGTAGTTGAATCTCGCCGAGCAAAGCAGCATAGTCGCTATTCTGTCGAACATTGCTGCGTACGAGGCGGAGGTGATCTGCCTCGTCTGTTTGAATCAAGCCTTTTTCTTTGAGTTGCGCCATGGAAGCCAGCGCATCTATTACTCGACCTGACCGCGCCTCGGCATGACGCAGCACCTCCCCTATCTCGGCGAAGGGGGCGAGCATTGAATCCGGCTCGATCACCTCAATCAGACCCCACAGCAAAGCGATGCCTTCGTCGGGCAGCGCAAGAAGGTCCTGAGTGGCACTCCCGGCCGCCGATATCTCGGAGGCTCTTGCAAGAACCGCCGTTGCAGAGGGCACCCACAGCTCAAAGTCACTCCGCCCGTCCACCCACGATGAGACGGCGGCAAACGCTTCTCCAGCAACGTGCTTTCGTGCCTTATCAGCGAGAACCCGCTCCCAAATGAAGGCACGCCGCCGATCGTGGAACCAAGCCTCACCATCAGAGCGACGGATAAAAATGCCTGATTCGAGCAACGAATCCGTCAGGATTCCCCATTCTAAAATATTAAACCCTAGATATTGAAGGATGAAGGCGTCACTTGGTGGGTCAGTGAAGGGAGCTAGTCGGGCTGCAATTGCTCGAAGATTTTCAGGGATATTTTTCCAGGACTCGCGCATAAGCACGTCAAAACCGTTCGGGGCGGTGATCTCGTCGAAGGATGCGTCCGCGCCTGATAGTTGGATGGCATCGGCAATGAAGAACGGATATCCACTTGAGAGTCGAACGATCGTGTCCCAGTGAGCCGGGGGCACATGAGCGGAACTGAGCCACTCTTCGATGGCGGGCTGCGCAAGCGGAAGCAGCTCATGCGGCTCAGTACCTCGCATCTTCATCTGCAAGATTATTTCGTCACCCGCCGCGTGATGGGGCGTAACGCAAGCTACGATCCGTACCGAGCCGACGACGGTGTCGACGAGTTCCGTCAGCAGTCCGCGATCAGATGGCACGAGGCGCTCTGCGTTGTCGAGCCGCAGCACAATGGGGCGGCCCGCGGCCCGGCTGAAGTCTGCAGCGATATCACACAACTCTTTCGCACGGTTAAGAACTCGGATTGATGCTAGTTGATCAGCAAAGCCCAAGATGCCACCTTTGGAAACGTCACCGAGCACCTTCTTACCGATGTCGATGACTTCCTTTCCGAGCTTCGATTCGGCATACGTAAGAGCACGAGCGAGAATCGCGCCACCAATCTCACCGCCGGTGACCGTCGTCGCCCGATCCGCGATTGACTTCACTACGGTCCAAGCGGTGCCCACGTCGGGCGCTTCGGTCAGATACTGCGACATGCAATCACTGATCGCGTCGGCGAGAGCCGTTTGTAAGGAACCTTCTACCGACTTCAGGACGATGGGGCTCGATACCAAAGGTTCATCGGGCCAGATGGTCAAGCTGGAGAGAAAACTCGACTTTCCAATACCGGAATCTCCCACAACGAGCACGAAACCAGCAGGCGTAGCCACGACGGCGTCTAGGTCGTTTTCGCGGCCGTGTATGGCGATCTCATTCATAACTCATATTGTCGCCTGACCGCGTTGAGAAGCACCATGATGGGCATCCACTCGTGGATGTGTTCGAGCGCGTCGGGTGCGGCCCGGGTGAGGATCGGGTTACGCACGCCGACAGTTCGGAAGGTTGGCATGACGAAAGCTAAGCGCAGGCACGTCTGATCCGCCACAGTCGGGTTCATCGGTAATGTCCGAAGAATGATGATCTCGTATGGGCACTGGATCCGGTTCAGCAGCCGGACACTGGGCCTCGTGTGGCAGACCGAGGACGGAACCGGCGAACCCGACGAGGACACCGACTGCGTCCTTACCGACGGTGACAGGGTAGTGACCGTGTCCCCGGCGGACGGGTTCGAAGCGGTGGCAGACCGGCATGGTCTGGCCTTGGAGAAGGGCGATGAGGAGCCGCAAAACCTGGATGGACTGGACCAGCTGCTCGAACTACCGGCCTCGGAGGCAGTCTGCGCGCAGATCCTCAACGCGTGGAACCTGTTCAACGACATAGCCCGTAGCCTCGGAGCCTCCCTGGAGGACCGGGGGCCGGAAGCCTCTGCCTGCTATGACAAGCTTTTCTACGGCAACAACCTTGAAAGCATCACCCCGGCCGGGGAACACTACAGCCCAGACTTCACCCGCCAGGAACGGCTGACCATCATGGAAATCCTCAATCGCGGACGCACCATTCTCACGGCCCACCTCTAAACGAACGCACCACCGCCGCACGAGACCCGCCCACTGAAGGATCCCTGCACGGTCACTGTGTACGCCTGGCTCCCCGTCCTTCGACAGTGCACTTCGGCCTGCTCCTTGCTAACTGTGACCGTTCCGGTATGTGTTCTAAGCCTTGCATCACTTCTACCTCGCGCACCGTTGTCGGTAGACACTCCGCCATTAACACCGAGTTGCACCTTATCGACCGTTAGAATCAAGCAATGGACTGGGGGACATGACATGAAGCTGCGCCGCTTCGCCGCGTCACCCAACGTTCTGTCGTGGGCCCGCACCTCCGCGCGACTCTCAGATGAGGAAGCCGCACGGCGCATTGGTGTCTCCATCACCCGGTTAGCCGAGTGGGAGCGTGGCGACACTGAACCCACAATTAACCAGTTGCGAGCCGCAGCCGATGCATACAACCGCCCGCTGGCTGCCCTATTCCTCACCGCTCCTCCAGAGGAAGAACAAGTTTTCGATCTGCCCGACTTCCGCCGGCCAGAGTCCGAAGGCGAGGAATCAGCTGCCCTGCGCAAGGCGATTCTGCGTGCCAAACGCCAGCAGGAGGCACTGCTGGATGTCCGCGAGGAGCTCGGTGAAGACTTCCTGCCGCCGCTTCAGATTCTTCAGATCGACGAAACTGATCCGGAAAAAGCAGGCCACCAACTCCGAGGACACCTCGGCTTGGACAAGCTTCCAGCCCGAAGCCTCGCCCAGCCCTTGGAGCTGTTGAGGACCCTCGTCCGGAAGGTGGAAGAACGCGGCTACCTGGTCATTCAGGTACAACGTGTGCCGGTGACCGAGATGCGCGGCTTCTCCATTTCAGGAGACCCCGCCCCCGTCATTGCTCTGAACGGAGCCGATTGGCCTCGGGGGAAGATCTACTCATTCCTTCACGAGCTGGCACACGTGAGCCTGCGTCACAGCGGGCTGTGCGACCTGAGTCGTCAATCGTCTGCCCCCGAGGAGCGCTACTGCGATCGGGTGGCAGCTGCGGCCTTGATGCCAGGTCGAGCATTCGCCAGTCTATCCCGAGACCTCAGAATCGATCCGACCTCCTACACGGATCTCAGGACAGTTTCCGACCGGTTTGGAGCCAGTGCCGAGGCGGGGCTGATCAGGATGATCCATCTTGGGCTGGCGACGTGGGACGACTATGCCGAAATGAGGGGTGAGTTCCGGTCAGCCTATGAACGACACAAACAAGACGAGAAGGACGCTCGAAGCGGACGGGACACACCCATTTACTACCAGCTCAAAGTACGTGACCTTGGACGACCCTTCATCGCCTCCATGGTCCGTGCTCACAACGAAGGTGCCCTGAGTTCCAGGGACACCGCCCGACTGCTCGACGTCTCGTACGACAAGATTCCTAAACTTGTCGATCGAATTACTTCCGCGGAGGTTCTCGCGTGACCGCTCTGACCTACTCCCTCGATACCAGCGCGTTGATCGACGGCATCGAGCGGTTCTATCCGCGCCGTCACTTCCCAAAGCTCTGGGACCATGTAGATGCTCTCATCTCTCACGGTCGTCTCCTCATCTCCGAAGAAGCGTGGACGGAAGCGATTTCGACAGACGCACCAGTAAAGGAGTGGTGTGAGGAAACCGGCATGGGACGGGCATCGAGCATGTACGCGACGACATCTGAGGTCGCGTCAGTCGCCGGCGACATCGTCTCTCAATTCCCCCAGTGGTCCGAACAAGGCGGTAAGAACGGCGCTGACCCCTTCGTCATCGCCGTAGCTGAAGTGAAATCCGGCATGGTCATCTCCGGTGAAACCAACGGCGGGCCAGCAAAACCAAAAATCCCGTACGTATGCGCACAACGGCAGATTAATCACGGGAAGCTGATTGACCTGATTCGTAAGGAAGACTGGGTCGTCGGCTGACACAGGCCATACCTCCCCCTTCTACTATTGGTCTACAAATAGATCTCGCAACCACATCAGCGATCGAGCCTGAATAGGCTTTGCCGCTTTCGCGTACCCTGCTGACATCTCGTCTCCCTGGCGCGCCTCCTGTTCACATGGGCACGGCACGAGCTCCCCACGCTCCGCTGCTCGTCCCGCACACATATGGACAGCAGGAACCAAGAGCCCGCCTGCACACAACCACCTGCGTCACCGACACGGGCAGCTCACCTCGAGCGAGCAGTGGCCGTGCACAGCCTCCACGGGTGCGGACTGGGACTAGAGGAGGGATCACGATCAGGGTCTGATTGTCGGCGGTCCCTCGTACTGTCCGCAGAGTGGGCCAGAACAAGCGCCATGCCGCGAACAACGACGAGTTTGAATCGACGGCGGCTAACAGTGGCGCAAGTAATGAACCGCTCTGGGTTTGATGGAGACTCCTGACCTTGGAAACGAGAATAGAGTCATGGCATCAAGTCAGGGAGCCGGGAAGCCGACCGCTCGTCGGTATTCGCCGGAGGAGAAAGCCGCTGCGGTCCGGATGGTGCGGACCTTGCGGGCAGAGCTCGGGACCGAGCACGGGACAGTTCACCGGGTCGCGTCGCAGCTGGGGTACGGAACGGAGTCGGTACGGTCATGGGTCCGGCAGGCCGACGTCGATGAAGGTCAGGCCCCTGGGGTGAGTACTGCCGAGGCCAAGCGGGTGCGGGAGCTTGAACAAGAAGTCCGGGAGCTGCGGCGGGCGAACGAGATCCTGAAGCGGGCCGCGAGTTTCTTCGGGGCGGAGCTCGACCGCCAACACCGGAAGTAATCGCGTTCATCGACGTGAACAGACACGACATCGTCGAAGGCCGACCGCTTGGAGTCGAGCCCATCTGCGCGCTGCTGCAGGTGGCCCCGAGCACGTACTACGCCGCGAAGAACCGCGTCCCGTCCGCGCGTGCCGTCAGCGACGCGATCCTCACCCCGGAGCTAGTCGCCCTGTGGGAGGACAACTACCGCGTCTATGGGGTCCGCAAGCTCTGGAAAGCCGCGCGTCGCGCCGGAATGGTCATCGGCCGGGACCAGACGGGCCGGCTGATGCGATCTGCCGGCATCGAGGGCGCCACCCGTTCGAAGCGGGTGAAGACCACGCGGCCGGATCCGGTCGCAACAAGACACCCGGATCTGGTGAAACGACAGTTCACCGCAGCGGCGCCGAACCGGCTCTGGGTGACCGACCTGACCTTCGTCCCGACATGGGCCGGCGTCGCGTACGTCTGCTTCATCATCGACGCGTACTCGCGGATGATCGTTGGTTGGCGGTGCGCGTCGCACATGCGCACCGAGATGGTCCTCGACGCGATCGAGATGGCTCGCTGGTCACGAGGCACTCACCACGAGGATCTTCGGTGCCACAGCGACGCGGGCAGCCAATTTACGTCGATTCGCTACGGCGAACGCCTCGCGGAAATTGGTGCGACGCCTTCGATAGGGACCGTCGGCGATAGCTATGACAACGCCCTGGCGGAGACGGTGAACGGATACTACAAGACCGAACTCGTCCGTGGTCCAGCCCGCCCTGGTCCGTGGAAGACGGTCGAGGACCTCGAGCTAGCGACCCTCGGATGGGTTCACTGGCACAACACGCAGCGCCTTCACGGCTACCTCGGCGATGTCCCGCCCGCCGAGTTCGAGCAGACGTTCTATGCTGGCCAAACCAACCACAATCAGCTGGTGGGAATCACATAACGCGAGTCTCCATCAAACCCAGAGCGGTTCAAATACCAGCCGGGCAGGGTCTGGTTGAGCTTTTGGAGGCGGTCGGGTCGCAGCCGGTTCTTGCGTTGCCAGGTGCGCTGCCGGCCCAGCCATACGGCGAGGACCGTCTCGTCCGGGTACCGGACGCGGTCATAGATCGGGAACCGCCCGGTATGAGCGTGGAACTGCCGCACTTCCTCGAGGCGCAGCGCCCACAGCGCGTCGGCATTACCCCTCCTCATACCCACCCACTCCCCCAGCGCATTCAGGGACTGGATCCTGTCGGGGGTAAGGGTGCCGGCGTCGTAGTTCCTGCGCTGATTCTCCACCCACCGATACAGCACACGACTGTCCTGACTGTCGTTCTGCGCCGGGATCCTCCCGTGAGCGCGCACATGGGCTGTGAGGCGGGCGTAGTGCTCCCACCACACCTGCTCCCGGCTCCGCCGGCGGTGCTTCCTGTTCGCCGGCCATGCGGGCTGATCATGAACCAACCAGCATCGGTCGAACCATGTCGGGTCTCGTTCGATCTGCCGGTCGACGGCGCGGGCCACGCGCTTCACGGGCACCCTGCACCAGGCGGCGATTACCGGTGCGGGTACGCCGCGGGAGTACATGAGCAGCCACTCCTGCCTGCTCTCACACGCCGCCCACAGGTCCTCGTCCTCGGACAAGATCGGCTCATCCACGCCCGCGGGAACCGTCATCAGGTCGTCTCGGCGTTCCGACGGCGTCTCCCTCGGGTCAGCAGGAGCGTGGATGGGGGTCTGCATCGGCGTCAGGTCGCCCAGTCCGGGTTGTAGGCGGGGTGTGCGGCCCAGGGCAGGGCGAGCAGCTCGAGGATCTTGCCTCTGTAGTCCTGATCCCCGGCCGGCTCATACGCCCAATCGACGCTCTGGACGTGTCCGACCAGGCGGCGTTTGACCTCACACTCCGTCAGCAGCCGCTCCCCCACCTGAACGGGTATCACCCCGGCCCCGGCGAGGACCTCCAGATCGTCGGTGATGCGCGCCAGGATGAACGCGGCCAGCTCATCCATCGGATCAGCAGTACCGTCTGATCCCGTCTGGTTCGTTTGGCCCATCTGGTCTGTTTGATCCGTCCGGTCCGTACTGTTCGTGCGGTTCATGGTGTCGAGGGTAACCAGAGGACACGCAGGGCGGGGGTGCGGCGCACCCACCTGTGGACGGCTTTGAGCTCCACCCTCACGGGCTCCACCCGCCCACACGTGGATGCCCCACACCCCGTGTGTCAGCAACCGGGCCCGGCTGTCGGGTTTGGCTTCCCAAATAATCGAACCTGTGTTCTATTTTAAGGAACCTGTCCGAGGGACGGCAGGACGGATCAGGAGAAACACACCCATGGCGACCACGACCACCCACCGCAGGAACACCACCCACCCACATACCCCCGCACAGGGCGCCAGGGCCGGCGGCAAGACGGGCAGTGGGGCTAATAGTGGAACGAAGGGTGGACCGGTTGGGCAGACCGCGTCGCAGGTGCTCGATGAGACCGCGGCCGTCCGGTTCCTGCCCTCGGGGCTCCCGCTGGCGCTGCGCTGGCGGGGTGGCCTGTGGCAGGTCATCGGCGCCCCCGCCTCCTGGTCCAGCCCAAACAACCGACCCGGACCCACCTCGACCCCTCCTCCCCTACCCGAGTCTGGGGGCAATGCCGGCACCCGGTTTTGGCGGTTCCAGGCACAGACCGGGCCGGCGTCCCCGGTGCTGGAGTTCGAGATGAGCGCCGACACACAATCAACCAACTGGCGGCTGCGCGGCGTCATCACCGTCTACGGCTTCTAACCGGACACCAGCCAACTCCGAGCAATCCCGGCCGACTTCCTGACTAGCTCACGATCAATGCGTTTATTGGGTTCGGTCGGGGTGTAATCGGTTCGTGCCGGGCCAATACGGACCGGAGATAGAGAAGCAAGTAGCGAATTATGGGTCAGAGCCGAAGGTACAAGGCTTTTTATGCCCGTGCGATGGATGAGCGGATCGAGGAGTTCGTGATGCGCGAGGAACTCATCATGCTCACCGCGGCCGAACTCGACCTCGAGAACACTCCTGCCACCAATTTCCCGGAACCCCGCCGGGTGTACGCGTGGATCCGCTACCCCTCCAAAGCCTTCCGCATCCAGGCCCACGCCATCTCCTACACCAGGACCGCCGTGAAGATCCGATTCCTCGAACCCCTCATCCACATCCACCGGGAAGGCTGGGTATGGCTCAATTCCGTCACCCCCGCCCCCACCGACAATCCCAGGGACGCGTCCGTGGACAACTCCGCTGACAGGCCCACTCCCCCACGCCACTAACCCAACCCACGCGCACACGGCATAGATCTGATATGAGCCCCGGTGCACACCCGCGAATCAGTTGGCAACAAACCAGCAATCAGCCACACGTAATGGTTTGGTGCTTTTCGAGTAATACGCGGGCGTGCAAAACATATTGATTCTGCGATAGAGTCGACCACTGGGGATTAGCAATTTACTGTCAACGATTCTAGGAGTAACCAGATAATGGCACAGCGCGTACAGGTCGAACTCGTCGATGACCTCAACGGGGAGATCGCCCAGGAAACCGTCCGCTTCGGGGTCGATGGCACCGAGTACGAGATCGACCTGACCACGAACAATGCGGAGAAACTCCGCTCAACCCTCGCCGAATACGTGAACAAGGCCCGCAAAGCCACCGGCCGGAAGAGCCAGCGGTCCTCGACGTCGGGCACGTCGACGAACCGGTCCAAGCGTGAAGACACCCAGCAGATCCGCCAGTGGGCCCAGGACAACGGCCACAACCCCAGCCCCCGCGGACGGATCAGTCAGACCATCATCGACGCCTACACGGCAGCCCACTAAACCCCTCCCCCGGCTCCGATACCGGCCTCCCGGGCTGGGTCTAGTCCTGGCCCTGGGTCGGCCGGCCGACGCGCACATACACCTCAGCCGGCCGCAACCGGAGCACTTGGGCGATGTCGTCCCAGGATCCACCCTCATGGTGGGCAAGTCCGACGGCGGCCGCCATCTCCCGCTCCGCGCGCTGCAGCTGCTCCTGACGGCCTACCAGCAGATCCCGCCAGCCCTCGATCAGCCAGCCCCACCCGAACAGGTCTTCGTCGTCGGAGAGCTCGAAACAGTCCCCGAGCAGCCGGTACGACTGCAGCATCTTCGCCGCCTCATTCGGGCCGAGATCATCAAAGTCATTAGTGTCGTTGGACCCGGCGTATGGCGGATTCCTCATCAGCTTGACTCCTCCATCATCGGGATTACGGGGACGGCTGTCCCCCGGTGTGCACCGGTAGTGAAGATCCCGGACGTCTCCCTGATTCCCCCATTCGGGCAGCCGAACGAGGCCTTCCCCATGTCCGGCATCAATGATCCGAGGAGCACACCCTCCATGGCTGCGGGTAGGGCCTACGCGTTACCTCCTGGCCGACTGTGCACAGTCCAAGCTCTCCCCGCTCCACCCACACACACTTGGACAGCAGGAACCCAACCGGACGCCTACACACAACCACCCGCGTCACCGACACCCAGAGATCTCACCTCGAGAGAGCAGTGGCCGTGCACAACCTCCCTTGAGTGCCTGACCGGCATTACACCGTAAGTGCCACACCATTCAGAAGTAACAAACACCAGCACCACTCCCCCATTGTTCGCAGCCATCACCCATTCCACCGGTTCCCTGCCCTCGCCACACTCTCAACTCGGGGCAGGATCACCCAACAACATCGTGCAGGCCGGTGCGAAACACCGGCCCTCCATAACCTAGGCACACCCTCCGCTCAAGAATGCACAGAAATACGGATTTCTGTGTATACGCTTTTACACTTAAACAGATTGCAGTGTCAACAGATTTACAGATCCACAGACTCGCGCTAGCCATCAACCCATCGTTGATGGCTCGATGTGTAGATTCGACCCACCGGGTTAGGGATTTACGACCATCACTCCCCTGAGCCGGGCGGGCACACCCTGGCGCCCAACTGTCTTGATCCACAGCTACGAGTTCTCGCCTACCCTGCTCTAACCCTCTCCCACTTGCCGCACTGGAGGCCTACGCCCCAAAATCGAATGCTTAGGGTCACTCGCCTTGAGCCTGACTTGGAGCGGGGCGCCAAGTCAGCCCTCCCGCCGAGCACGAATGGCGACCACATGCATTTTCCTTACCGGACTTGCTTCTGGGTTTACGCTTTTCTGTTTTTCTATTTTTCTGTGTTGGCGTGGACGGCATCCCGTCCTTTCGCGCGCCTCTCGGCTTCCGGCTGCGGGAATGCGCAGACCTCGGGCCCACCGGATTAGGTTTCCAGAGGCGTCCCCGGAGTTACCCGGTGCTGCCACGACACACTGCGTTCAGCGGCAGCCACCCCGCCAACACGGAAATCTGTTTTTACGGCTTTCTGTTGATACATCTTTCTGTATTTCAGTAGCCTCAGGCGTGTCCGACATCTGAGTGACGGGAGGCAGGGGGACCCTTGGACTGCCGTGGGTCCCGGAGAACCGCCCGCAAGCAGTGCTCAAGGGCGCAGTGTGCACCAGCCCTGGCGTCAGCAGATTCACCGACCGTTGAAAATCGACGGGCGTTTCTGTGAAACCGTATTTCTGTGTATCTTCATTTACTGATGCTCAAGCCTGCGGAATAAGGACTTGACTGCACCTGGGGCCTTCACGGGGGCCGCCTCTGTGACTGACGCTTGCGAGGTGGGGGAGCGGCCGGCTGCTCAGGCCGCGAGATTCGGCAACCCCCTGCGATCAGGAGTCGCGCATCCACCATCGGACTAGCTGTCCGGGCGTATTTCTGTGTTCCTTTATCTACTGAGTGCTTGCTTCCATGGAAGCAAGACTCGACTGGGCCGAGAAGCGAATGCATGAGGGCCAGCCAGCAGGCCGGCCCTCATGCAGCAAAAAGGTCCCCTTTGTAACCACTGAAACTATCCGTGTTTACGTATTTCTGTGCCAGAGTGATTGCTCGTCGTTCAGCGTTAGGCGGTGGGGGAGTGCCTGACCGCTCGGACCGCGAGGCTAATCGGTAATTCCGTCGATGAAGTCCCGGAGGATCTGTGCCATGGGGACTCCAGTGTCCATGGCTCGCAGCTTCAGCTTTCGGTGCTGCGCGAGCGTCAGGTCAAGCGTGAGGCGCTTTGCGTAGTCTTCGTTGGCGTTCTTGAAGGACGAGGAGACCGAGGGCCCGTTGCTCGACAGCGCCGGGTCGATCGCGGTCACCTTGGGTGCCATTCGTTCTGCAAGTGATGGCTTCTTAGCTGGCGATGCCATTGTGTACCTCCAGTAGGTCGAGTGCTACCTGGTCGTAGCCGTGCAGGTTGGCCGGAATAGTGCCGTAGGCATTCTTGATGTCTTCGCGGAGTGGAATGTAGGCGTCAATGACAGCGGCACCAGCGTTCTCGAAGGTCTCAACTGCTATCGCGAGGCTTCTAGTGTTCAGTCTCGCGCGCACAATGAGCACGGCGGCGGGCTTACCGGCTCGTGCGGCCGCCTCAATCGAGGGCCACACCCGCTGGATGTCCATCGCGGATGCATCGGTAGGGATGACCACGACATCTGCGCTGGCGATGGCGGCGTCGATGACTTGAGGGTTGCCTGGGGGAGTGTCGATCACGCTGTGGTCGAACCCATGAGTGGCCTTCTCCATTGTGCGTTGATTGACGACTCTCACAGCGAAGGGCATTAACTCCCCGCTCTCTTCGATGAGCCCCGTCCAGTCTGATGCGGACCCCTGGGGGTCACCGTCAAGCAGCACGACCGTGCCTTTTCTCGCTAAAGCAGAAGCGATGTAGATGGAGCTGGTGGTTTTCGCTACTCCACCTTTGAGGTTTACGAGGGCAACTTTCATACCCTAAGCGTAGCACTGAAACACAGAAATACGGGGGCACAGATAGCCGTGTTTCTGTTTCCGTTGCAGTAGCTTCATCCACATGCGTTCCAGCAGTCACCAGAGGGTGCGACAGCAGCAAAGTCGTGTTCTACCGCTACCCCAGTCGTCGCAAAGCTTTCCGACCGATCCGCAGGACGTTGGCGACCGGTAGGGGAGTGGGGCTCGGTGTCTGGGGAGCCCGGTAGGTTGTGCCGATGACTTCAGCTCCTCGTCCCGGGTGGCACGGTATTCCGCCGAACGCGGACCGCTTTGTGCCTCCGCTGCAGCTCGACGCGCCCGATGGGCCGGTAACGAAGCCGGCCAGGGCGCCGGCGCTGTGGGTTGCGCTGGAGTACCCGGATGGCGGGAAGCAGACGGTGAAGGGGTTTGCGATGGCGTGGACCCCGACCGCGGTGTACGCGCAGTGGGTGGAGTTCTCCCGGGCCCGTGAGGCGTGGGTACGCCCGGATCAGTGCACGCGCCGTGAGATTCCGATCCGGGACCGTTCCGGGTCTTGACCGGTTGCACTGCTGTACTCGGGTCCGTGGAGGCTGTGCAGACCCACTGCTCGCTCGAGGTGACCTGTCGGCGTGTTGGTGACGTGGTGGGTGGGTGCAGGCGGGCTGATGGTTCCTGCTGTCCACGTGGGTGCGGGACAAGCAGCGAAGCGCCGGGGGCTTGTGCCGCACCCAGGTTGGCAGGAGGCTCAGCACAGTGAAGACACCGGTGAACGGTGAAGACGCCCGTTAGGGAGTCTTTTTGTCCTTCCGTTTCTTGGCACGAGGCCCGAGGATTACTCCGGCGAACAGAGCCAGTGCTACGGCGATGACGGTTGCGATTTCCATGACTGCCTTCCTTCGATGGCAACATTGTGGCGACCTCTGAGCAGGCAATCCCCATGGGTCAGCACACGACCGCCAAAGTCCATCACACCTCGGGATGGTGGGAGTCAGACCCCGTGGTCGTTAGGCGGCGTGCCAGAGGGAGTGTTGATGCTCGTCGTCGTCCGCAAGGGGTGGTAGCCAGTAGTCGTCGCGTTCCGGGTCGTGGAGTTCGTGTTCTTCGAGGTGGGGGAGTAGGTGCCGGTCGAGCCAGGCGTGCCAGGCGGCGCGTTCCTTGCGGT
>NZ_JBTNDI010000013.1:0-82966 GCF_054511075.1 Arthrobacter sp. TMS2-4 | reverse complement strand
GGGGGGGGGGGGGGGGGGGGGGGAAAAGGAGGAGGGGGGGGGGGGGGGGGGGGGGGGGGGGGGGGGGGGGGTGAGCAACCGGCGCGAAACCGTGCCGGGAGACGGCGGTCGCTGCCTCCCCGAATCCGGGCAACCGTGCGTCGCGCTGCCCGAAGGCGACAGTGGGGCTCGGGCGGTAGAGGCGCAGGGTCGGTGGCCGGCGCCCGCCCGCGACCTCGCGGAGAAGTCTGATTCCCCGGTCGAGGTCGGCGGCGGCGTCGTCGGTCACCGGATCACGGACCAGCGCCAGCCCGGGTGCGCCCTGCCACGGATTGCTCATCGGTCCATCGTAGGCAGTCCGGTGCCCCTGACCGCGCCGGGGCGCCGGGTCTAGCGCCCGCCGTCGATCGCCCGGCTGCGCTGCTCGATCCCGGGGGTGCCGTACGGGTAGTCCGAGAACGTCGGTGCGCTGACCTCGTCCAGGCGGCCGAGCTCCTCCGGGGTCAGCTCCAGGTCGGCGGAGGCGAGGTTGTCGGCGAGCTGCGCCTGCGTCCGTGCTCCGAGGATCACGGAGGTCACGCCGGGCTTGGCCGCGACCCACGCCAGCGCCACGTGCGAGGCATTGACGCCGCGCTCGGACGCGATGCCGGTCACGGTGTCGATGATCCGCCACGTGCGCTCCTGCGCGTTGCGCTGCTCCCAGGCCTCCATGCCGCGCTGCGGGTTCTCGCCCAGGCGGGTGGCGCCCGTGGGCTCGGTGTCACGCGTGTACTTGCCCGTCAGCCAGCCACCGCCCAGCGGTGACCACGGAAGCATCCCCATGCCGGCGTCGAGCACGGCCGGCACGATCTCCGCCTCGATCTCGCGCACGAGCAGCGAGTACTGGGGCTGCAGCGTGACCGGCAGGGAGTAGCCGCGCTGCCGGGCGATCATCACGGCCTTCGTCAGCTGCCACCCGGTGTAGTTCGAGAAGCCGTAGTAGCCGATCTTGCCCTGGACCACGGCCTCGTTCAGGAAGCCGAGCGTCTCCTCGAGCGGTGTCAGCGGATCCCAGGAGTGGACCTGGTAGAGGTCGATGTGGTCCACGCCGAGGCGGCTCAGCGAGGCGTCCAGTGCCTTGCGGAGATGGCGCCGGGACAGGCCGAGGTCGTTGACGTCCTCGCCCATCGGGAACCGGCCCTTGGACGCGAGGACCATGCGGTCCCGCTCCACCGTGTTCTTCGCGAGCCATCGTCCGATGATCTCCTCCGACACCCCGGCGGTGTAGACGTCCGCGGTGTCGATCAGGTTGCCGCCCGCGGCGGCGTAGTCCGACAGGATGGCGTGGGAGCCGGCCTCGTCCGCTTCCGCGCCGAAGGTCATCGTGCCGAGGGCGAGGTGCGACACCGAGGTGCCGCTGTTGCCGAGTGTCCGATACTGCATGGGAGCTCCTTCGTCAGGGCGCCGGGTGGCGCCGTCGTCGGTGGGGGTGCTGGTGCTGCTTCCGCAGGCATGGCCCTTCCGGGCCGGGTCAGAGCCGGCGGACCGTGAGGATCTGCTCGAGACGTCCGAAGGGTCCGTCGAGGTCGTGCACCACGCTGGAGGTCAGGCCCACGCCGTGCTCGCCGAAGGTCACGCGGGTGTCCAGGCCCAGCCATTCGCCCCGCGGCATGCGGTGGAGGTGGACCTGCAGGTCGACGTTGGGGAACATCCAGCTGTCGCCTCCCGGCTCCACGCGGGAGGCGATCCCGTTGGCGGCGTCCATCATCCCGACGAGCCGTACCAGGTCGGGGGACTGCCGGCCCTCCACCATCGCGTAGGGGTTGCGCATCCAGACCTGTCCCCTGCCGGGCCGGTGCCCGGGGACCACGCGCACCTCGAGCGACCTGATGAAGCCGCCCGGCCACGCGGTCATACCCTCATGGGGTCCGGCGTCGTCGGGGCCGGGCATGCGGGGGTCCTCGGCGGCCGCGACGTCGGCGGTGTCCTGCGTGCTGAGCCGCCAGGCCCGGGCGATGATCGCCGTCCGCCCTGCGGCCTCCATGCGGGCCTCGACCAGTTCGATGGTCCGGCCGGGACGGACGACGGCGGTCGTCACGTAGAACTCGCCGCCCGGGATCATGCCGAGGATGTCGAAGCTCACCCGGCTCAGCTGCATGCCCTCGCGGGGTTCGCACTCGAGCAGGCACTGCGTGAGCAGGCCCGAGATGGGAGCCATGTGCTGCTCCTGCGGGTTCCAGGCACCCTGGGCGTGGAGGGTCGACTCGAATTTTCCGCTGCCGAGATCGCGGTAGAAAGAATTCACCCGCCCCATGCTAGGCGACGGCGGGGCGCACGACGGGTCGGAATAGAGACCGGCCGACCGTGGTTCAGATGATTGACTGCATCAACCATCGAGGATTTTCATGCCCCAGAGCTCCCCGTCCCGCCTTCCGGACGCCGCCGACCGCACCGCTCCGCCGCTCGGCGCTCCCGTCGCAGGCACCCTTCCCGCCCGCGACAAGCTGGTCATCACGCTCCTGCTCATCTCCGCGTTCGTGGTGATCCTCAACGAGACGATCATGGGTGTCGCGATCCCCCGGCTGGTCACCGACCTCGGGATCACGGTGGGCGCCGGCCAGTGGCTGACCACGGCGTTCATGCTCACCATGGCCGTGGTCATCCCGATCACGGGTTTCCTGCTCCAGCGATTCGACACCCGGCCCGTCTTCATGGCCGCGATGAGCCTGTTCAGCCTCGGCACGTTCATCGCCGCAATGGCCCCGGGCTTCGAGATCCTCGTCCTCGGACGGGTGGTGCAGGCCAGCGGCACCGCGATCATGATGCCGCTGCTCATGACCACGGTCATGACGCTCGTGCCGCCGGCCTCCCGCGGCAAGGTGATGGGCAACATCTCGATCGTCATCTCCGTCGCTCCGGCGCTCGGGCCGACCATCTCCGGCGCGATCCTCAGCACGCTCGACTGGCGCTGGCTGTTCTGGCTGGTCCTGCCGATCGCACTCGGCGCCCTGGCCATCGGGTCGGCGAAGATGCAGAACGTGACCACGCCGCGGAAGTCCTCCATCGACGTCCCCTCGGTCATCCTCTCCGCCGTCGCCTTCGGGGGCATCATCTACGGCCTGAGCCAGCTCGGCGAGGCGTCCACGGGCAGCGCGATCCCCGCCTGGCTCCCGCTCGCCGTCGGACTCGCCGGCCTCGCAGTGTTCGTCACGCGCCAGCTGGTCCTGCAGCGGCGCGACGCCGCCCTCCTCGACCTGCGGGTCTTCGCCTCGAGGAACTTCTCCATCTCGATCGTCGCGATCGCGGTCAGCATGATGGCGCTGTTCGGCACCATCATCCTGGTCCCGATCTACGCGCAGTCCGTCCTCGGCTTGAGCCCCTTCCAGTCCGGGCTCCTGCTGCTCCCGGGCGGGCTGGCCATGGGGCTGCTCGGACCCGTCGTGGGGCGCATCTACGACCGCCGCGGACCCCGGGTCCTCCTGGTCCCGGGCGCGTTCCTCGTGAGCGCCGTCTTCTGGGCCATGACGCAGGTGAGCGAGACCACGCCCGTACCCCTCGTCCTCGTTGCGCACGTCCTGCTCAGCATCGGCCTCGCACTCATGTTCACGCCGCTCCTGACCTCCGCACTGGGCTCGGTGCAGCCGCGGTTGTACTCGCACGGCAGCGCGGTCTTCGGCACCGTCCAGCAGCTGGCCGGCGCCGCCGGCACGGCACTGTTCATCTCGGTCATGACGCTCCGGAGCGCGTCACTGGCCGACGCCGGCGCCGCAGCCGACGCCGCGCTCGCCGGCGGCATCCGGGCGGCCTTCCTGTACGGCGCGGTCATCTTCCTGCTCGCCGTCGTCGCCTCGTTCTTCGTGCGGAAGCCCGAGACCGCCGACGACGCCCCGGCTCCCCTGCACTAGGAGCCGACGGGTCCCCGTGCATCCGGCGGGCCGGGACCCCGATCAACGCTAAGTCAGCTTATGGTTGGATCATGAGCTTCAATGACAACGTGCAACTCGATCCCTCGCGGGTCAGTGACCGGCGGGGACGAGGCCGCGGTGCGGCCGTCGGCGGCGGTGTCGGCGGCGGGCTCCTCCTCATCCTCTCGCTGATCTTCGGTCCCGGCGTGGTCGACGAGCTCGGGCTCGACGACGGGTCCGGCACGACGCAGGAGCAGGGTACGGGCACCGCCGGCGGTGCGATCAGTGAGTGCCTCACCGGTACTGACGCCAACGAGCAGCTCGACTGCCGTATCCTCGCGACAGCCGAGAGCCTCGACAGCTTCTGGTTGCCCTACCTCGACCAGGTCGGCGTGACGTACACCCAGCCGGGCGTGGTCCTCTTCACGGGCCGGACGGACACCGGCTGCGGGACGGCGACGAGCGCCGTCGGGCCGTTCTACTGCCCGGCGGACGAGCAGACCTACTACGACACCGCCTTCTTCGACGACCTCGTCATCCGATTCGGCGCGTCCAGCGGGCCCCTCGCCCAGGAGTACGTCGTGGCACACGAGTTCGGCCACCACATCCAGAACATCATCGGTACCCTCGGGGCCGCACAGCAGGACCCGCAGGGCGCGGAGTCCGGTGCCGTCCGCGTCGAGCTGCAGGCTGACTGCCTCGCCGGGATGTGGGCAGCCCACGCCGTCTCCGTCCCGGACCCGGAGTCCGGCGAACCGTTCCTCCGCCCGTTCTCGGGCACAGACCTCCAGGACGCCCTGTCCGCAGCGGCGTCCGTGGGTGACGATCGCATCCAGGAGTCGGCGACAGGGCAGGTCAACCCCGAGGGCTGGACGCACGGCTCCAGCGCCCAGCGTCAGGCCTGGTTCTCCGAGGGCTTCGAGACCGGAGACCTGCAGTCCTGCGACACCTTCGCCGCGTCGGACCTCGACAACCCCTGACGTATGCCCTATCACACCCCTGTTCCCCCGAAGGACCCTTTCGTGACCGACCGTCTCGCCGTCGTCGTCCCGGTGTTCAACGAACCCGGCATCGCCCGCACCCTCGGTGCCCTCCGTGCCCAGCGCGACGCCGCCGACCTGCGCGTCTACGTGGTGGACAACGGCTCCACCGATGACACCGTCGAGCGCGTCGAGCAGTTCATCGCCACCCACCCCGCCCTCGATGTCCGGCTCCTCGTCGAGCGCCAGAAGGGTACGGGCGCGGCGTGCGACACGGGGTTCCGCGCGGCCATCGCCGACGGCTTCACGCTCGTCGCCCGCACCGACGGTGACAGCGAGCCCGCACCGGACTGGACCGGCCGCATCCGTGCGCTCTTCCTGGCCCGCCCGGAGGTGCAGCTGGTGGGCGGCACGAGCGTGCCGCTGCGGGACGGGCACTTCCGGTGGGGCGATGACCTGCTCATGCCCGGCGCACTGGTGATGCTGCGGGTCATGCTGGCGGTGAAGTACCTGGACCCTGCCTACCTGCGCTTCGTCGCGGGCCACAACATGGCGGTACGCTCCTCGGCCTATCTGGCCAGCGGCGGGATGGGGCGGACCTCGATCGACGACCGCGATGAGGACATCGACTTCTCCGTCCGCATCTCGCGCAGCCTCGGACTCGGCGCCGTGCGCATCGATCCCCGGCTGCGGGTGGCGACGTCCATGCGGCGCGTCCGACGGTACGGCCTCGCCCTGATGGGGGTCCACCACCTCCTGCCTGCACTCCGCGGCAAGATCGTCCGGACCATCGACATCCGCTAGCCCGGCTGCCGGGCCCCAGCGCGCTCAGGCCGCACCGCTACCACGCACCAGCTCGATGGCGTCCTCCACCGCGGGCACGCGGCCCTGCCCGGCCCCCGCGACGAGGCGGACCGTCCGGCGGAACGAGGCGTCGTCGCCCTGGCCCGCCCGGAAGGCCGGCAAGTGGGCGAGAACGGCTGCCCGCCGCAGCGCGGCGTCCTGGCCGGCGGCCCACCGGTCCAGGACGGTCGCCGCCCGGGCGGCGTCCTGACCGTGCAGGCGCAGGAGCATCGGCCCGACGACGTCGAGCGCGAGCGGATCCGCCAGGTCGGGGAACTGCGCGGAGCGGAGAAAGCCTTCGATGCGGGTGAGGTCGGAGTGGCGCAGCAACCGGACCGCCGACTGCAGCAGGACCACGGCCGCCAGCCGGCACTCGAACACGGGACGGGACCAGAGGTCCGATGCGAGGGCGGTGAGGTCGTCGTGTGCGAGTTCCGGGAACCGGCGTTCCGCGTTCCGGACGGTCCCGCGGACCGCGCCCACGGACGCCCCGTAGTACGCGATGCCGGTCCCGAAGCGCCGCTCGTAGTCCTCGGCGCGCTCCCACGAGCTCTCGTACTGGAGGGCGTCGTCGATGAAGTCGGCGGCGTCGGCGGACGTGGTCGTCACGCGGGCATCCTGCGCAGCGTCAGGTAGGACCCCCCGGCGAGCAGCGCGCACATCGCCATCGCCCCGAGAGTCAGCCCGAGCGAACCGGCGTCTCGTAACCACTGCCCGACCTCCGGCCAGGCCTGCTGCCACGTCACGAGCGCGACGACGCCCACGAGCACCAGGCCGATCCCGATCATGACGACCGTGAGCACCGCCGTGCCGTACCGCTTGTAGACGGTGGCGGACCAGAAGCCGACGATGAAGAAGAGCATGGTCGCCACGAAGTAGGTGAGACCCGCGGCGAGCGGCCCTGCCTCCCACACCCACGCGAGGTAGGCGAAATAGCCGTTCATGCCGTACCCGTCCGTCGCCTGTTCGACGAGCCCGAGCAGCACGAACACGGTCGACATCCCGAGTCCGCTGACCGCTGCGGCCGCGAGTGAGCCGAGGTAGAACTCCCGGCGCGTCAGGCTCATCGCCTGCGAGAAGGGGAACGTCAGGGTCATCGCCTGGACGCCGACGACGAGGAAGTACCAGAGCGGCGCCTGGGAGCCTCCCCCGGTCTTCACCCCGTCGACTCCCGATGCCTCGAGGATCCAGTAGATGAGCAGCGTCAGGATCCACGCGCCGCCGAGGACGAGGGCAGGTACCCAGAGGAACGTCTGTGTGTTGACGAACTGCAGTCGTACGACATTGCGCGTGCGGTTGCGCAGGGCAGGAGGGCGCGTCACGCTGCCGGAATCGAGGGTGGTCATCGGAGGCTGCCTTCCTGGCTGGCGTTGGTGAGCGCGCCGCGGCCGGGCGCCTTCTGCTGGGTGAGGCGGACGATGAGCTGCTGAAGGGAGACGGGGGCGAGATCGAGTCCGCTCGCGGCGAGTGTTGCACGCTCGACGTCGTCGAGACGTCCGAGAACCGTCACGGATGCCACGCGGCCGAGGCTCTCGCGGTGGATGACCTCACGGCCGTGCACGGCCCGCTCCACGGCGGCGGCGTCACCGACGACGTTGGTCGCCTGGGCGCGCGCGTCCTCCGTCGACTCGTCCATGATGATGCGTCCCGCGTCGATCACGAGCACGCGCTCGATGAGGTTCGAGACCTCGTCGATGAGGTGGCTGGACAGGAGCACCGTCCGCGGATGCTCCGCGTAGTCGGTCAGCAGGCGGTCGTAGAAGATCTGCCGTGCCACCGCGTCGAGACCGAGGTAGGGTTCGTCGAAGAAGGTGATCTCCGCGCGGGAGGCGAGGCCGATGATGACCCCCACGGCGGAGAGTTGGCCGCGCGACAGCTTCTTGATGGTGCGCTTCAGCGGCAGCTGGAACTCCTCCACGAGGTCGTCGGCAAGACCCTGGTCCCACCGCGGGAAGAACAGTCGCGCCGAGCGGAGGGCGTGGCGCGCCGTGGCGTCGTCCGGGTACTTCTGGCTCTCCCGCACGAAGCACATACGGCTGAGCACCCCGGAATTCTCGTAGGGGTCCTCGCCGAACACGCGCACTTCCCCGCTCGTGGCGAAGTTCTGCGCTGTGAGGATGGACATGGCGGTCGTCTTGCCGGCACCGTTGCGGCCGAGGAAGCCGTAGATGGTGTCCCTCCGGACGTCGAAGCCGACGTCGTCGAGGGCGAGTACGTCCTTGTAGCGTTTGGTGAGGTTCCTGACCTCGATGACAGAGTCCATGGTGTCCTTCGATCAGACGGAGTTCATGGTGTCGCCGTTGCGGCACCGGCGCGGACGAGGCCGGCCACATCGTCCGGTTCCAGCCCGATCTTGCGCGCCTCCGCGAGCAGGGGCTGTACATAGCGGCGGGCGAAATCGTTGCGACGCTCCCTGAGCAGCAGGTCGCGGGCACCGGCCGAGACGAACATGCCGATCCCCCGGCGCTTGTAGAGCACTCCCTTGTCGACGAGCATGTTCACCCCCTTCGCCGCGGTGGCCGGATTGATGCGGTAGAAGGCGGCGAGCTCGTTCGTCGACGGGGCCTGCGCCTCCTCGGCGAGGCTCCCGTCCACGATCGAATCCTCGACCTGCTCGGCGATCTGCACGAACAGGGGCCGGCCTTCCTCGATCACCGCAGCCTCCGGGTTCAATGGTTAGTTACATAACTAGTTAACCCCTGAGGCTGCTGGAGGTCAAGAGTCGACGCGGAAGGCCCGCGTGAGCCGCGGGCAGCGGTGAGGAGACATCGGACGAGGCCGAGCATGCCTGTGCCGGTGAGGCGATCGGGATCGGCCTCACCGGCACAGAGGAACCATGAGTGGTCCGGGGGTAGGCGGAGCGTCCCGCGCCCGCCCGGGGCCTAGGTGTTACTGGATCTCGGCGCGCCCATGCCGGGGTCGATCCTGTGGGGGCCCGCCGCGGACGGGCGGACGTCGAAGTCGAAGATCGCCGTCGGGATGTACACGGTCGAGCAGGAGTTGGGGATGTCCACCACCCCCGACAGCCTCCCCTCGATCGGCGCTGATCCGAGCAGCAGGTAGGCCTGCTCCGGGCTGTACCCGAACTTCGTGAGGTAGTCGATCGCGTGCAGGCAGGCCCGCTGATAGGACAGGTGCGAGTCGAGGTAGTGCTGCTTGCCATCGAGGGTCACGGACGTGCCGGAGAAGGCGATCCATTCGCTGTAGCGGGGCTCGATGATGCCGGGCATGAAGATGGCGTTCTCACTGACGCCGTAGGTGTCCATGCCGCCCCTGATGATGTCGACCCGGAGGTCGATGAAACCGCCCATCTCGATAGCACCGCAGAAGGTGATCTCGCCGTCGCCCTGCGAGAAGTGGAGATCCCCGAGGGACAGATTCGCGCCGTCCACGAACACGGGGTAGAAGATCCGGGAGCCCTTGGACAGGTTCTTGATGTCCTGGTTGCCACCGTTCTCCCGGGGTGGTGCGGTGCGCGCGGCCTCCCCTGCGACCCGGTCGTATTCGGACGCCGGCAGCTGGCCCAGCAGGGCCTCCCGTGGTTCGGGTGGCAACGCCAGCGGGGGAACCCGATCGGGGTCCGTGGCGATCAGGTCGCCTTCGCGCTTGTTCCACTTCGCCAGCAGGTCCGCCGACGGCGCGGTGCCCATCAGGCCCGGGTGTATGAGCCCCACGTAGGACACCTCCGGGATGTGCCGCGAGGTCGCCACCTGCCCGCTGAAGTCCCAGATGGCCTTGTACGCGTCGGGGAACTGGTCGGTCAGGAAACCGCCCCCGTTGTTCCGCGAGAAGATGCCCGTGTATCCCCAGCCCTGCCCGGCGAGCGGGCCGGAATCCTCCTGCGGGATGGGGCCGACATCGAGGATGTCGACGACGAGGAGGTCCCCCGGTCGCGCTCCTTCCACGGCGAACGGGCCACTGAGTTTGTGGACGGTAAGCAGCGGTGCATTCAGGATGTCGTCGGCGGAATCGTCGTTGACGATGGCGCCGTCGAACCATTCCCGGCAGTGGACCCTGAAGGGGTCTCCGGGTTTCACCGTCGCGACCGGGGGGATCTCCGGGTGCCATCGGTTGTGTCCGACCTTCTCCTGGTCCTCGAACTTCCTGGTCGAATCGAGTGGGAATACGACGTCAGGCATTTCATCTCCTTCGATGTTCGTCGCCGCGCCCCAGAATCAGGGGCGCGGCAGTTTCCTGTGAAGCGGATTGGTCGTATAGGTGGGGGACGCGGCTCTGCCGGTGCCCGGAA
The DNA here is from genome assembly GCF_054511075.1 of Arthrobacter sp. TMS2-4. Taxonomy (NCBI): domain Bacteria; kingdom Bacillati; phylum Actinomycetota; class Actinomycetes; order Micrococcales; family Micrococcaceae; genus Arthrobacter; species Arthrobacter sp. TMS2-4. Next base: position 73,031 of record NZ_JBTNDI010000013.1, on the reverse strand, counting down.
GGGTTCCGCTCACCACCTGTGGTTCGGCCGCGCTGCGCGTGGTGGCATCGATCAGCTTGAAGGCCGCTGTTCCTGTCCTGCCGAGGTGGGGTGCACTGATCCTTCGCCGGGCCGGCTGCCCGCAGGTCGGACAGTCGTCCTCCGCGGGTGCCGCCCCCATGCCGCGAATGGTCTCGTACACGTCGCATCGAGGACAGCGGTACTCGTAGATGGGCATGGAACAGACCTTTCTCTGGGATGGAGGATCACGTGGGCGAGACCACTGCCCCCTCGTGCACGGACGCCCCCCGACGCGGAATGCCCTTGCGTCCGAGGAGGAATGCGGCTGCCAGGGAGGCGGCCGCGACGATTGCCACGAGCAGCGCGATCCCGGTGGTCGCCTCGTAGCGTCCCACCAGCAGGAAGAAGGCGGGAATGGTGCCCGTGAAGTGGGCGACGAAGATCGTGAACCACCCCGTGGTGTAGGCCAAGGAATCCCTTCCGAGACCCAGCAGAAGGAAGAACAGCAACCACAGGACGGCCCACGTCCACCAGATGACACCGAACACGGGATCACCGACGAGAGTGAACTGGAGCGCACCGATCACGAGGGCGCAGACGGCGACGAACAGCGAGAACCAGCCCAGGCCCTCGCCGGGGATACCGGTCATCTGCAGTATCCCCACATAGAGGTAGGTGAATCCGAACAGATACAGGCCCGCCGCACCGAAGACTGTCGGCAGGTCATTGTTCGCCTGAATGAGGATGATGGTCGGGAAGACGACCTGCATCACTCCGACGAAGAAATTGAGGATTGCGGCGGATTTACCGGGGACAATCCCGATCAGCATGAGGCCGTTGATGAAAAGAACCGCCCCGACATACAACAATCCGACACTGCTCATGACACTCCATCGAGGAACGAAGCGTGGGGTCCTGGAAGTGGGAAGCCATTCTCGCCCGGAATTTCCGTCGGCCGGGAATGGCGTGACATTCGCGTTATGGGGTTGTCGTCGAGATGCTAGTCCCGCCCCCAGTAGGTGTCAACGCCGTGCGGGACGTCGACGTCGCTCCTCAGTAGACGAAGATGTCGAACCACGCCCGGGTGTGCGCGTGGAGGAGGACGAGGAACAGCACGAAGTCGAACAGGAGGTGCACGCAGATGATGTAGGACAGCGAGCGCGTGCGGGTGAAGATGAACGCCTGGAGGAGCGCGAACGGGACGATGAACAGCGGCGCCCAGGCCCTGAAACCCAGTTCCCACAGGAACGAGGTGAACAGGACCGCCTGCAGCAGGTTGGCCTGCACCATGGGCAGGTGGCGACGCAGGAGCGCGAAGACCGTGCAGATGAAGAACAGTTCGTCCCAGATCCCGAGCCCGTTGGTGCCGACGAACAGGCGGGCGATCTCCGCGGGTTGCGTCGCCGCCGGCCAGTTCGTGTAGACCCCGGTGCTGATCATGTAGAAGGGCAGCAGTGCGTAGCCCAGCAGGACGACGACGGGCAGGTACCACTTCTCCGTGCGGGTCCAGGGCTCGCCGGTCCGCACCGGGAAGGTGATCGCGTGGTCGCGGTACACGAAGCGCGAGACGGTGTAGGGCACGCCGACGGCGAGGATCATCGCCGACCCCATGACCGCCATGTGCTCCACGCTGATGTCCGTGGTGATGGGCACGAGGGTCATCACGGTGAGGCCGAAGGCGATGAGCAGCAGGTCCCGGAACAGGGCGCGGTCGACGACGGCGGCCACGGCGAGCGCCGCGGCCAGCAGCCCGTACCCGGCCAGGGGCTGGTGGAGGACGAGCAGCACGAAGCCGGCAAGCGACACGAGGGCGGCCGGGACCAGTGCCCGCGAGGGGGTGCGCCAGGTGCCCTGCTTCCAGGACCGCGTGGCCGTGAGCATCGCGCCGGGAGGAGGCGCGTCCTGCGCTGCTGCGTGCTCCACGATGCGTGCTCCTTCGACGTCGTCCCCGATGGGTGTGCCCGCCGACGGCCGGCCGACGCCTGCGCGGATACGATCCTCATTCTTTCCCGGGTCCGCCGACCGGTCCAGACCCGCATCCAGCCGCAGTTCCGCCCTGGAAGGCCGGACGCCGCGTCAACGCCTCCTCTGCCGTCTCATCCATGGGAGGTGAGACGGCGGCCTCTCTCCGAGCAGAGAATGAATGCAGCATGTGCGTGCCGGCGCCCCTCGACGATCTCGTTCGACCGCGTCGCTCCAGGAGAAGGAGATTCCTATGGCAGCCGATCCGCTTCCAGTCGATCCTCGATCAGCCCTCCCGCGCAGCACCATCGGCGGCGTGGCAGCGCGCCTTCACCGGTGACAGATCGAGCCTGGCAGTCATCCTCGAGAACGAGGACACCGAGCAGCGCGCCCTACGGGCCCAGCGGAAAGCGGAAGCCCCGGTGCCCGCGAGGGGCACGCATGACATCCGCCGGATCCGGTCCGGGTGTCCGGTGAGCCCGGCGTGCTGAGCCTCCTGATCAGCCTGCTACCCGTCGCCTTCGCCGGAACGATGAGCGCCGTGCCCGCCAGCGTGACCATCCTCATCCTGCTGTCCCCCAACGCCCACCGTGGCGCGTGGCCGTTCCTTGCCGGGAGCTCCGCCGGGACCCTCGTGCTGGTGGGCGTCGCGGCGGCCGGGCTGCGCTTCCTGCCGGCCCGCGAGGGCCCGGACCGCAACGTGATGCTGGCCGTGGTCGGTCTGGTCGTGGCAGCATGCGTCGTCGGTTATGGCATCTACCTCCTGTCCCGCACGCGCAGGACCGACAGCGCAGTCCTGTCACGATTGCGGTCCCGCGTAGGTTCGGCCCGCGCTTGGGAGTTCCTTGTGCTGGGGCTGGCCCTGACCCTGCGACCGAAGGCGGTTCTGCTCTCACTGACCGCAGGCACGCTGATCGGCCTTCAGGGCCTCGAGCCCGTCGCAAGCATCGTGATCGTCCTCGCCTACGTCCTGATCGCCCAAGCCCAAATACTCGTACCGATCGTCCTGCGGATACGCCGGCCCGACCGCGCCGACGCGATGCTGAGGGGCCTCGAGGCCTGGCTGCAACGCCACAGCCGGACGATCACCGGCGTGACCCTGCTGGTGGCCGGACTGTTCATTGCGTGGCTGAGCGTGGAGCGATTCTGACGGTCCGCGGAGCCGCGCCGGTGCAAGACTGGCACCATGCATGAGCTCGTCATCCTCGGCACGTCCTCCCAGGCGCCCACCCGGACCCGCAACCACAACGGGTACTTCCTGCGCCGGGAGCGGGAGGGGATCCTCTTCGATCCGGGCGAAGGCACGCAGCGGCAGATGATCCACGCCGGCCTCTCGGCGGGAAAGATCAACCGCATCTGCATCACCCACGTGCACGGTGACCACTGCTTCGGGCTTCCCGGCGTCCTCTCGCGCATGGTCCTCGACGGCGTCGACCACCCCGTGCACCTCCACTACCCGGCGGCGGGCGAGGACGTGGTGCGCGCCCTCGTCTCCCTCGCGACGCCGGGCATGGACCTGCGACTGCACCCCCACGGCGCCGCGGGGCCCATCGCTGCCGGGCTGGAGGTCGAGGAACTGCACCATCGCATCGAGGCCTACGGTTACCGCGTCATCGAGCCGGACGGGCGCACGTTCCTGCCGGACCGGCTCGCCGCCGCCGGCATCGCCGGGCCCGACGTCGGGCGCCTGCAGCGCGAGGGACGTCTCGGCTCCGTGACGCTCGACGACGTCAGCGTGCACCGGCCCGGGCGCCGCTTCGCCTTCGTCATGGACACCGCCCTGTGCGACGGCGCGTCCTCGCTCGCCGACGGCGCGGATCTCCTGGTCACCGAGAGCACGTTCAGCGACGACGACGCCCCGCTCGCTGCCCGGTACCTGCACCTCACGGCAGGCCAGGCGGGCTCCCTCGCCTCCTCCGGCGGAGCAGCCGAGCTGGTCCTGACGCACTTCTCGTCGCGGTACGACGACGTCGGCGTGCTGGCCGCGCAGGCCCGCGCCACCGCCGGCGCCGCCACGGTGCTCGCGGCCTCGGACCTCGACCGCATCCCCTTCCCGGCGCACCGCTGACGCCGGCCCTGCCGCTGCTGACACCGTTCCCGGTCAGCGTGTCGCCGAGTTTGCTGGCAGCTCGAACCGCCTGCCGCGCCAGGTGCGTCGCAGCCACCGGTCGTGCGAGGCGACGACAACCGCCCCTTGGTAGCCCGGGATCAGGGCCTCGAGCTTGGTGGCGAGCAGCAGCGAGAAGTGGTTCGTGGGTTCGTCGAGGAGCAGCACATCCGGAGGACTGGCCAGGAGGATCGCCAGGGCCAGCCTGCGCTGCTGGCCGCCGCTCAGCACCGCGACGGGCCGGTGCTCGTCCCGCGGGTGGATGAGCCCGAAGGTGCGCAGCGGGGTCTCTTCGCAGACCGGTCCGACGGCGTCGTCGTACGCCTGCAGCGCGGTGCGCCCGGCCCCGCGGCCGTGGGGGTCGGGGAGATCGACGTCCTGCGCGAGCAGGCCGATGCGTGTCGAGGGCGCCACGATCACGGTGCCGGAGGTGGCCGTGAGGTCCCCCGCGAGGAGGTGCAGGAGGGTCGACTTCCCAGATCCGTTGGGGCCCGTGACGAGCAGCTTCTCCCCCGCGCCGAGCACCAGCGACGTCGGCGCGAGGCGCCCCCTCACCCCGGCCTCGGCGGCCGTGAGGACGGCGTCCGCCGGTCTCGGCACTGCGGGCGCTCCGGCCGCGGTGAGTCCCCGGAAGCGCAGCTCCCGTGGTGGCCTGCGGATCTGCCGCTCTTCCAGGGCCATGAGCCGGCTGGTGGCGTCGTCGACCCTGCGGGACACCGCCTTCGCGTTGCGGTCGGAGTAGAACTTGAGGCTCGCGCGCCCCTCCGAGCGCGGCGTCCAGTCCGCATGCCCCACAAGATGGCTGTCGGACACGGTGGCCCTGAGCCGCTTCAACTCCGCCTGCTCGTCCCGGTACTGGCGATCCCACCGCTCCCGGGCATCGAGCCGGGCGTGCACGTACCCGGTGTAGGTGCCGGAGAAGCGGACGACGCCGATGCCTGTGCCGTCGCCGTCGCCCACGAGGGGTCCGGCGAGCGCCTGGGGCAGTGGGGCAGGGTCGAGATCGATGAGGGTCGTCACGACGTCGTCCAGGAACGCGCGATCGTGGCTCGCCACGAGGACGGGCCCGTGCCAGTCCTCGAGGAGGGTCGACAGGTAGGAGGCGGCCTCGTCGTCGAGGTGGTTGGTCGGCTCGTCCAGGAGCAGCACGTCAGGCGTGCTGAGGAGGAGCCACGCCAGCGACAGGCGGGAGCGCTGCCCGCCGGAGAGGGCTCCCGTCCTACGGTCCGGTGCCAGGGCGGCGAGGCCGAGCCCGGCGACGACCGCGGCGATGCGCGCGTCGATGTCCCACGCTCCGACGCGCTCCGCCGTCTCGAGGGCTGCCGCGTACGCGGTGGCGGCCGCCGGGTCCTCGGGGGCGCCGGCCAGGGTCAGTCCCGCATCGGAGACGGCGTGGGCCGCTGCGCGCACCGGGGCCACGGCGGTCTCGAGCGCCTCCATGATGGTGGCGGACGAATCGAACGGCGGTTCCTGGTGCAGCAGGCCGATGCGCGGCGTCCCGCCCCCGGGAAGTGCAGCGGTGACAGTGCCGGCGTCGGGCGTGGTGAGGCCGGCGATGATGCGCAGCAGGGTCGTCTTTCCGGAGCCGTTCTCGCCGATGAGGCCGGTGCGGCCGCCGGAGACGGTGAAGGACACGTCGGTCAGGACGCGGCGCGACCCGAAGCTCTTGGAGATGCCGTCCACGCGCAGGTGGGCGGCGGTGTCGCGGGACGGGGGGTGCAAACCGGGCACGGTGATCCTCGGGGCTGGCTGGTGTCCTGCCGGGCGGTGGCCGCGGGCGCAGGAGGGAGCGGGGATCTAGGAGAGCACGGCACCACTATAGGACGACTTCGGGCGTCGAGGCAGCAGGGCGCACCTCGCCTGCCCGAGCGACCGCCGCGACCCCGTGCACGTCGCGACGGTCGCCCGGTTCAGGCGTGAGTGATCAGGCCTTCGCCATGCTGCGGCGCACGGCGTAGGTGCCACCGACGGCACCGGCGAGGAGGGCGCCGCCGCCGAGGGCGATCACCCCGGCCGACATCGGCGTGGCCGCGGTCTCCACCGTGGCCCCGGTGTCGGCTCCGCCCGACGGCAGGGCGCCCATCTGGGCCGCGACGAGCGTCCCGCACAGTGCCGGCGCGGTCGCGCCCGCGGGCAAGGCCGGATCCAGGTCACTGGGAGCGTTGAACGCCTCGGGGGTCGACGGCGTCGTGGCCGGGTCCAGCCCATGGACGTTGAAGACCGCCGTACCGTTCTCGAGTGCCGCTTTGGTCGCGGCATCGATGGTGAAGGTGCGCTGGACCGTGTAGCTTCCGCCCTGCCCGGCAAGCTGCAGGTTCAGGGCCTCAGCGGGAGTCGTCGGCCCGGACGTCGTCACCGTCGCCAGGATCCCGCCATAGCCGGGGGCACTCTCGGTGACGCTGATGATGCCGTCACCGTTCGCGTCGTTCGCCGGCGTCGGGCATACGCCGGCCGCACCGCCGTGGATGTGCTGGACGTGCGGATAGGGCGCGCCTTGGAAGGTCTCGGCGAGACCTGACACCTGCAGGTTTATGGTGGCCTGGTCACCGACGACGTCGAGGGTGACGGTACCGGTGCCCGTGGTGCCGTTGACCTGACCGAGGGTCGACGAGTAGCTGCCATCTGCCGCCATTGCGGAGGACCCTGCCATAGCGACGGCGCTGAGGGCGAGGGCGGGGACTGCAAGCAAGCGCATCTTGTTCATGGGATTCGTTTCCTTCACTGTGCGAGGGGCGGAACCGCTCCGGATCCGCGACGGGAGCACCACATCGTGCGCAGCGCCCTCGCCGCCCATCCTCCGCTCGCCCCTGAGCGAGCGGAAGGACACAGGGTCGCCTGGCCGCGTTCTTTACAAACGGGTCCAGCGCGGGTTCGGAGGACCGACCGGGGTCACTGGACGGTCCGTGGGCGCTTGCGGGACAGGTGTGGGCTATCGGCTGGATGACGGGCGACGTTAGCGTGCAGTGCTCGCGGCATTCGCGGCGTTCTGGTCCGGCGCCGACCCAGGGACGAGTCTCGTGAGCGCGCCGGCCAGCAGCCGACTGATCGCGCCGGGTGCGGCATCGACCCCTTGTTCGAGCGAGAAACGGAGGATCCCGGGCACGAGGTGGGCGATCAGCGCGCTCTGCCGGCGGGTGTCCTCGGCAGGTTCGTCCGCCGGTGCCGCGCGCCGCATCCTGAGGTACAGGACCTCGGCAACCTCTGCGTGGACGCCCGAGAGTCGCTCCATCTCCTTCTGCATCAGGGCAGGACCCTCGCTGATGATGCGCATGTGCAGCGCGACGAGCTCCCTGGTGGCGGCGTCGACCGGCACGAGGGCGGCCAGCAGGCCGAGGAGCTCCTCCAGCATGTCGGGCGAGTCCGGGACGAGGAATTCCCGAACCCGCAATTCGTTTAGCTTGTCGGGCGCGGCGCCGAGGATCGCGGTGTCCTTCGTCCTGCAGTAGTTGAAGAACGTCCGATGGGAGACGCCGCGCCGGAGAGATCCGTGGCCCGGCTGGTGGCCTTGTCCTCCAGGTCGAACTGGAGGAGCACCTCGAGTCCCCGCGCCCTGCGGCACTTCGACGGGTCCCCCGCGATCTTCAGAGGCAGGGTCACGTTGTCCAGGACGGACGTGCCGGATGTGAGGAAGAACTGCTGGAAGACGAAACCGAACTCCTTGTTGCGCAGGTCACTGACGCTCTTCGGCGACAGCGCGAGGGCGTCCTATCCCGCGTAGGCGAGACTGCCGACGTCGGGCGTGTCCAGCTTGGCGATGATGTGCATCAGCGTGGACTTACTCGACCCACTCTTGCGAAGCCACAAGGAGTTCAGAAGGGCCGACGAAAAGCCCTCCGAACGCCGAGGCGTTCGGAGGGCCGTGTGATGAAGGAGGAGGGTTCCTGGTCAGGAGGCGTGGTCCGCGTTTCGCTTCTCGCCGCGATAGCCGGCGACGGCGGCGCGGATGTCGCCCTCCTCGTGCTCACCCTTCTTCCCGAACGGCAGCGCCTTGAGCAGCGGGTGCACGATCGCCAGGACGATGAGTCCCCAGGCGAGCCCGAGGATGGCCGAGCACAGGGTGTTCACGAGCCAGGCGAGGAGGCCGCCGACGACGGGGATGCCGACGAACGGCGACTCGAGGGTGTGGACGAGATCGTACGGCAGGTGCCAACCGAGATCATAGGCCCCCTGCAGCATGATGTGGCCGCCGACCCACAGCATGGCGATCGTGCCGATGAAGGTGATCCCGGCGAGGACCGCGGGCATGCCTTTGACGAGCATCGTGCCGAGACGCTGGGTTCGCTCGGAGTCCTTGGTGGTCAGGTGCAGGCCGATGTCGTCCATCTTCACGATGAGCGCGACGGCGCCGTACACGAGGACCGTGATCGCGATGGCGACGACGACCAGGATCATCGCGCGGGCCCAGATGGACTCGCTGGACACCTCGTTCATGGAGATGACCATGATTTCGCAGGACAGGATGAAGTCGGTGGTGATGGCACCCTTGGTGACCTTGGCCTCCGCCTCGGGACCGCGTGCGCTGGCCGGCGCCTTCTCGGCGGCATGGCCCCGGATCTTGTGCCAGACCTTCTCGGCACCCTCGTAGCACAGGTAGGTGCCGCCCAGCATGAGGATGAACGGGATGACCGCCGGGATGAAGGCGCTGATGAGCAGGAGCGCCGGCAGGATGATCAGCAGCTTGTTCCGGAGCGATCCCCAGAAGATCCGCTTGATCATCGGCAGTTCACGCGAGGGGTCGGCGCCGGAGACGTACTGCGGGGTGACGGCCGCGTCGTCGATGACCACACCGGCCGCCTTGGCGCCCGCCTTGGCGGCACCGGCGGCGACGTCGTCGACGGAGGCAGCCGCGATGCGGGCGATCGCCGCGACGTCGTCGAGCAGGGCGACGAGACCGCCGCTCACAGGAGGACCCCGGACCGCTCGACGGCGGACGGCTGGACGTGGTGGCCCCGCGCAAGGTGTGTCATAAGCATCCTTTGAGTATAGGAGGGCGGGTTGTCCGAGTCAGTCATGGGATCCCGCCCTTGAACATGAGGCAGCCACCCTCTCCTGATGAAGTGGGTGGCTGCCTGCGATACACCCCTTCGAGGGGCGTGCGTTACTCGACGGTCAGAGCGCTCCGCCGGTGTTGCGATTCTTGTTCACCAGCGGGTCGTTCAGGGGGTCGGTGCCGGTACCCGTCCGCGTGCCGGTCGATGCCGGGTCGACGTCCTCGGTGGGCAGGAGGACGTCCTCGGTGCTGCGTGACAGCTGGGTGTCCTCCGTGGAGTACACCTCGGGGGCTGCATCGGTCACGGGCGTGAGGGTGACGTCTTCCCCGACGGCGGTCGTGTCGTTGTCGCTCTTCTTGCTGGCTGCGACTCCGACGGCTGCAGCGGCGGCCGCAAGACCGACGCCGGCGGCGACCTTGCCGGACACTCCCGCCTTGCCCTTGTCTCCGCGGGACGCGGCAGCGTCCTCGACGCTGGCCTCACCCGTGACCGTCGTGGGCGCGACGGTTCCTCGCCAAGCACCGGTGGCGTAGCCTTCGTCTTCGATGAAGGCCTTGAAGCGCTTGAGGTCTCCCTCGGCCTGGTTGTCGACGACGTTGAGCTTGTCACCGATCTTCTCGACGAGGCCCTCGGCCTCGTATTCGAGGACGAGGTGGATCTGAGTCTGTCCGCCTCCGATGTCCTCGAAGGACACCGTTCCGGCGTTCGTGGCACCTTCGGTCGCGGCCCAGGACACCTTTGTGTCGGGCACCTGCTCCAGGATGGTGGCATCCCACTGACGACGGACGCCGCCGATCTCGACGACCCAGTTCAGGCGCTGGTTGTCGTGCTGCGTGACGGACTTGACGCCTCCCATGAAGTGGGGGAATTCTTCGAACTGAGTCCACTGGTTGTAGGCAATGCTCACCGGGACGTTGACGAGAATGCTCTTTTCGACCTTCGTGCTCATGGCGTCTCCTTCAGGTTGGGACAAGTTTTTAGCTGGCGATACGATGACAAGCGATCGTATTCATCAGCCTACTTAGTATAACGCAGACCGTGACCTTCGGGGGCATTTCTCCGACACGACTTCGTATTCCCGCGGATCTACAGTGGATCAGAACGTCACGAACCCGGCCGGTCAGCGCTCTGGCACACCCATCGCGGATCCTGCATCCGCGGCTCGAACCCATCCCAGGAGGAACGCATGGCAGCCAGCCGCAATCCACTCGACGAGTTGCGCGAGACGATCGGTAATCTGGCCGATCAGCTCAAACTGCCCGGCTCCGACCGCGGCGACGACCGCGTGGGTGAGTTCCTCAGTGCACGGCCCGGGCCGGCGAGGGCTCTCGCGGAGGTGCAGGCAGAGCTCGACGCCCTTGTGGGGCTCGAAAGCGTCAAGGAGCAGGTACGGGCGCTCGTCGCACTCCTCCAGGTTCAGGCCCGCCGCAAGGCGCACGGCCTCCCGGAGGTGGCCACGTCCCAGCACCTGGTGTTCCTCGGCAACCCCGGTACCGGCAAGACCACTGTGGCGCGGCTCCTGGCGGAGATGTACCGCGCGGTCGGGCTGCTGCAGAAGGGCCATCTGGTGGAGGTCGACAGGTCAGCCCTGGTCGGTCAGTACGTCGGCGCGACCGCGATGAAGACGGACCGCGTCATTCGCCGGGCGCTGGACGGTGTCCTGTTCATCGACGAGGCCTACGCCCTGTTTCCGGACGACGGGCGGATGGACTTCGGCCCGGAGGCGATCGAGGTCCTGCTCAAGCGGATGGAGGATCACCGGCATCGCCTGGTGGTGATCGTCGCCGGGTACCCGCGCCTCATGGAGTCCTTCCTCCTCTCGAACCCCGGTCTGCGTTCGCGGTTCGCGCGGGAGATCACCTTCCCCGACTACTCGGTGGAGGCGCTGGAGACGATCTTCAAGCAGATGCTGGCCCAGCACGAGTACACCCTCGAGGCGGGCGCCGACGAGATGCTGCGTCGCATCCTCGCCAACATCCATGCCGGGGAGGACTCCGGTAACGCCCGTTTCGCCCGCACGCTGTTCGAGCAGTCGCTCAATCGCCAGGCGTTGAGGCTGTCGCTCAACGAGGAACGGAGTCTCGACTCCCTCGATCGCGACGACGTCATGACCCTCACCACCGACGACCTCGTCGAGGCCGCGCAGGCGCTGGGCGAGGAACCCGAGCCGGAGCCGCAGGCCCCAGTGGAGCCCCATCCGTCGCGCTGGAACTGGCGGAACTGGCCGTAGCGGTAGGGCCGGCTCTCGGCTGGTTCTCGTTGACTGGTTCTCGTCCGCGGGCGGGTCTGCGGCGTGGGCTTTGCCCCGCCCTGATCGACCCGGCTTGCCTCTTGAGTGCACTGCTGCGGTTTGATTCGATGCTCGCTCCGAGGTGCCCGGCACCTGCGGTGACACAGCGCGATCCTCGTTGGTAGCGATGGCAGTGATGTCGAGAAATCTCGGCGAGCTCCCCGACGAGGGGGTCTGATCGGCCCCAATAATGTCGGTGGCGGGCGAGAGAATTCGGTATGGACAGCAGCCGGAATGCTCCTCCCGAAGTGGTCACCGTCAGCGGTGGTTCTGCGGGGCTGGGTGCGGTTCCGGCTGGTTCCGTGAGGGTTGGCTGGGTGGGGGATCTGATCGACGCGATGGGCTCCCTGCCCATGTCGGCGGATGGTGCTTCGTTGATCGATGAGCTGCGTGCCCTGGAGGAGTTGAAGTCCGCGATCGCGGGCCGGCAGGCGCGGGCTGCGGTGGCGTTCGATCTGGTCCGGCGTCAGTGCGATGCCGCGGCCGGTGTCCCTGCCGTGGAGCAGGGTCGTGGGGTGGCCGCGCAGCTCGCCCTGGCCCGCCGGGAGTCCCCGGCACGGGGTGGCCGGCTACTCGGGTTGGCGCGGGCGCTGGTCACGGAGATGCCGCACACCCTGGCAGCCCTGGAGGCGGGCCAGGTGAATGAGTGGCGGGCGACCCTCATGGTCCGGGAGACCGCGTGCCTGTCCGCGGCGGACCGGTGCGCGGTCGACGACGAGTTGGCAGCGGATACGGGCACGTTCGACGGCGCCGGGGACCGACGGCTCGTCGCCGCGGTGCGGGCGGCGGCGTACCGGCGGGACCCACGCAGCGTGACCGAGCGGGCGCGCCGGGCCGCGGCGGACCGGCACGTGAGCCTGCGCCCGGCCCCGGACACCATGACCTACTTGACCGCCCTGCTCCCCGTCGCCCAGGGCGTGGCCGTGCACGCCGAGCTCACCCGGCACGCCGACACCCAACGCGCCAAGGGGGATTCCCGCAGCCGCGGCCAGCTCATGGCCGACGCCCTCGTCGAACGGACCACGGGCACGCCGGACGGGTTCTCCCGCATCGAGGTGCAGCTGATCATGACCGACCGGACCCTGTTCCAGGGCGAGAGTGAACCGGCTCGCCTGCCGGGCTACGGGATCGTCCCCGCCGGCTGGGCCCGCGACCTGCTGACTGCACGACAGGAATCCGTGCAAGCCTCAGAGCAAACCTCCGAGCCGTCGGCACAGCGGGCGCCTGCCTTCCAGGTGTGGCTCCGGCGCCTCTACACCGCCCCCGGGACCGGGGAGCTGATCGCCGCCGACCCCCGCGCCCGCCTCTTCACCGCTGGCCAGCGCCGGTTCATCCAGGCCCGGGACCACCTCTGCCGTACCCCGTACTGCGACGCCCCGATACGGCACTACGACCACATCATCCCCTGGCACACCAACGGACCCACGAGTCTGTCCAACGGGGCAGGGCTGTGCGAGGCGTGCAACCACACCAAGGAACTCCCCGGCTGGAAGACCACAGCACCACCCAACCTCAATCCCGACCCCGGCTGGAAAACCACAGCACCACCCAGCCTCGATCCCGACCCCGGCAGCAGTCCCCATACCGGATCCGGGGCAAGGCACGCCCTTAGGATCAGTACGCCCACCGGCCACACCTACCACTCCACCGCCCCACCCCTCCCCGGCAACGGGCACAGCAAACCACTCGAGCCAGTGACCCAACCTCGACGGGCTACGCGGCGGAAGACGAAAGCGATGCGCAATGCGCGTCGGGCAGAATTGCTCCTCGCCTGACATACCGGACTGTGGGACTTGCGTCGGCTGAAACTTCCACCCCGTGCCCGCTGCAGGCTGACGCGCTGTGACCACACATCTCCTCGTAAGCTCTGTGACAAGCCATCTCCCTTGAACCAGAACGGCCCCGCACGCGTCGCGTGCGGGGCCGTTTGAGGCACTGATGGGAAGAGAGACTAGAAGTCCCAGTCCTCGTCCTCGGTGTTCACGGCCTTGCCGATGACGTACGAAGAGCCGGAGCCGGAGAAGAAGTCGTGGTTCTCGTCGGCATTCGGAGACAGGGCCGAAAGGATCGCCGGGTTCACATCGGTCACGGAGGACGGGAACATCGCCTCGTAGCCCAGGTTCATCAGCGCCTTGTTGGCGTTGTAGTGCAGGAACTTCTTGACATCCTCGGCCAGGCCCACGGAGTCGTACAGATCGTGCGTGTACTGAACCTCGTTCTCGTACAGCTCGAAGAGCAGCTCGAACGTGTAGTCCTTGAGCTCCTGACGGCGTTCCGGCGTCGCACTCTCCAACCCGCGCTGGAACTTGTAGCCGATGTAGTACCCGTGTACGGCCTCGTCACGGATGATCAGGCGGATGAGGTCCGCCGTGTTCGTGAGCTTGGCACGCGAGGACCAGTACATCGGCAGGTAGAAGCCGGAGTAGAAGAGGAAGGACTCGAGCAGCGTCGAGGCGACCTTGCGCTTCAGGGGATCGTCACCGCGGTAGTAGTCCGTGACAATGTGCGCCTTCCGCTGCAGGTTCACGTTCTCCGTGGACCAGCGGAACGCCTCGTCGATCTCCTTGGTGGAGGCCAGCGTGGAGAAGATGGACGAGTAGCTCTTGGCGTGCACCGATTCCATGAACGCGATGTTCGTGAGGACGGCCTCCTCGTGGGGTGTGAGGGCATCCGGGATGAGGCTGACCGCGCCGACCGTCGCCTGCACGGTATCGAGCAGGGTGAGGCCGGTGAAGACGCGCATGGTGAGCTGCTGCTCCTCCGGCGTCAGGGTGGCCCACGACTGCACGTCGTTGGACAGCGGCACCTTCTCGGGCAGCCAGAAGTTGTTCACCAGGCGGTTCCAGACATCCACGTCCTTGTCGTCCTGGATACGGTTCCAGTTGATGGCCTGGACCTGGTCTACGAGCTTCAGCTTCTCGCTCATGGTGTGTTCCTTGTCTGCGTGGGTACTGCCTGGTGTGCCGGAAGCCAGGCCGGGCATACTGCCCAGCCTGGCCAATTTAGTTGCCTACAGCATGCAGCTGACGCAACCCTCCACCTCGGTCCCTTCCAGCGCGAGCTGGCGGAGACGGATGTAGTAGACGGTCTTGATGCCCTTGCGCCAGGCGTAGATCTGCGACTTGTTGATCTCACGCGTAGTGGCGGTGTCCTTGAAGAACAGCGTCAGGGACAGGCCCTGGTCCACATGCTGCGTGGCAGCTGCGTAGGTGTCGATGATCTTCTCGTAGCCGATCTCGTACGCGTCCTGGTAGTACTCCAGGTTGTCATTGGTGAGGTACGGCGCCGGGTAGTACACGCGGCCCAGCTTGCCTTCCTTGCGGATCTCGATCTTCGACGCCACCGGGTGGATGGAGGACGTCGAGTTGTTGATGTAGGAGATCGAGCCGGTCGGCGGGACGGCCTGCAGGTTCTGGTTGTAGATGCCGTGCTCCATGACGGAAGCCTTCAGCGCACGCCAGTCCTCCTGGGTGGGGATGTGCACGTCGGCGAACAGTTCACGCACGCGCGGCGTCGCCGGCTCCCACACCTGGTCCGTGTACTTGTCGAAGAACTCGCCGCTGGCGTACTTGGACTTCTCGAAGCCGGCGAAGGTGCGCCCAGTCTCGATGGCCATCAGGTTCGACGCCCGGATGCAGTGGTACACCACGGAGTAGAAGTAGATGTTCGTGAAGTCCAGGCCCTCGTCGGACCCGTAGTGGACGCGCTCACGGGCCAGGTAGCCGTGCAGGTTCATCTGGCCGAGGCCGATGGCATGCGAGGCGTCGTTGCCCTTGGCGATCGACGGGACGGAGCCGATGTTGCTCATGTCCGAGACTGCTGAGAGGGTGCGGATCGCGGTCTCGATGGTCCGCCCGAAGTCGGGCGAGTCCATGGTCTTCGCGATGTTCAGCGAGCCGAGGTTGCAGGAGATGTCCTTGCCCACCTGATCGTAGGACAGGTCCTCGTTGTACGTGGTGGGCTCGGAGACCTGGAGGATTTCGGAGCACAGGTTGGACATGATGATCTTGCCGTCGATCGGGTTGGCCCGGTTCACGGTGTCCTCGAACATGATGTACGGGTAGCCGGACTCGAACTGGATCTCCGCGAGGGTCTGGAAGAACTCGCGGGCCTTGATCTTGGTCTTCTTGATACGGGCGTCGTCCACCATCTCGTAGTACTTCTCGGTGACCGAGATGTCGGAGAACGGCATGCCGTAGACCTTCTCGACGTCGTACGGCGAGAACAGGTACATGTCCTCGTCGCGCTTGGCGAGCTCGAAGGTGATGTCGGGGACGACGACGCCGAGGGACAGCGTCTTGATGCGGATCTTCTCGTCCGCGTTCTCGCGCTTGGTGTCGAGGAAGCGGTTGATGTCCGGGTGGTGGGCGTGCAGGTACACCGCGCCGGCGCCCTGACGGGCACCGAGCTGGTTGGCGTAGGAGAAGCTGTCCTCGAGGAGTTTCATCACGGGGATGACGCCCGAGGACTGGTTCTCGATCTGCTTGATCGGCGCGCCGACCTCGCGGATGTTGGTGAGGGCGAACGCGACGCCGCCGCCGCGCTTGGAGAGCTGCAGGGCCGAGTTGATGGACCGGCCGATCGACTCCATGTTGTCCTCGATACGCAGGAGGAAGCAGGAGACGAGCTCGCCGCGCTGGCGCTTGCCCGCGTTGAGGAACGTGGGAGTGGCGGGCTGGAAGCGGCCGTCGATAATCTCGTCGACCATCTGCTGGGCGAGCTGCTCGTTGCCGCGGGCCAGGTGCAGGGCGACCATGCACACGCGGTCCTCGTAGCGCTCGAGGTAGCGCTTCCCGTCGAACGTCTTCAGTGTGTACGAGGTGTAGTACTTGAACGCGCCGAGGAAGGTCTCGAAGCGGAACTTCTTGGCGTACGCACGCTTGAAGAGGTCACGGATGAAGTTCATCGTGTACTGGTGGAGCGTCTCGCGCTCGTAGTACTCGTTCTTCACGAGGTAGTCGAGCTTCTCCTCGAGGTCGTGGAAGAACACGGTGTTGTTGTTCACGTGCTGGAGGAAGTACTGGTGCGCAGCCTCCCGATCGGCGTCGAACTGGATCTCCCCGTTCGGCCCGTACAGGTTGAGCATGGCGTTCAGCTCGTGATAGCCCATGTCCTTGAAACGGTCCACTGCGGCTGCGGGGGCACCCGCCTCTGTCTCTGCAACGCTCATGTCCAAAACTCTTCCAATCCTCGGGTTACTCGGTCCACGTCCTCGGACGTGCCCATGACTTCAAATCTGTAGAGAACGGGGACGTCGCACTTGGCGGCGACGATGTCGGCCGCCAGGCAGTAGGTCTCACCGAAATTGGTGTTACCGGCCCCGATCACCCCCCTCAGGAGGCTGCGGTTCTGCTCGTTGTTCAGGAACTTCACGACCTGGCGGGGCACCGCTCCATTGCCGGTGATCCCGCCGTAGGTGGGAAGAACCAGGACGTACGGCCGGGCTGCCCGCAGCGTGGGCTCCCTGGTGAGGAGCGGCATGCGGGCGGCCCGGACCCCCAGCTTCATCACGAAGCGGTGGGTGTTGTCGGAGACCGACGAGAAGTAGATCAGCGGGGCATCCGTGAGTGGTCCCTCGGTGTCCCCGGCAGCAACCGGTTGAGCGAGGGCGGTTCGGTCGTCCATGGTGATGGCCATGTCAGGATGCCTCGCGGCGATCCCCGAAGGGATCGGTCAGGCTACTGAACTGACGAGGGCGTCAGCCAGCGAGTTGATCTTGTCGGGGCGGAAGCCGGACCAGTGGTCGTTGTCCGTGATGACCACGGGAGCCTGCATGTACCCCATGGAACGCACGCGCTCAAGAGCGGCCGGGTCCTGCGAGATGTCGACGCTCTGGTAGGCGATGCCCTTCTTGTCCAGAGCCCGGTAGGTGGCGTTGCACTGTACGCAAGCCGGCTTCGTGTACACCGTGACGGTCATGTCCTGGTCCCCTTTTCCTCTACTACTCATACGAGATTTGTCGATGAACAGCTGCTGCGTCATGAGCGGCGCGCGACCCCCGGAAGGGGAAGAAATCCGGGGATTCCCGCGTCTGGCAAGCCCATGCCGTCGAGCGGCTGCTTCTGTCCTTCGATACTACATCTAGTGCAGCCGCGTGGTGCCAACCCCTAGATGATGTATTACAAGTATGTCATTCGGGAGGTCAGTAGTCCACACGATGTCCACAGATCGGGCCGATCGGAAAGCCCGGAAACGAGCCGATCGGCGCCCCGACGGGCCCGTCGTCCACAGCTCTGTGGAGGACTTCCGCACAGGCAGAAAATCTTCGTGTCGCGTCTCTCACGGCGTGTCGCAATTGCATGTCCCCCTCCCCCGTCAGCCCCGGGCGGAAGACCGCGGGTAAGCTCGACGGCATCCGTGCCGGCGTCGGCCCGGGCCAATCCGTGGACAAGGGAAGTGTTCGATGATCAACCCGATCCATCTGCGGACGCTGCTCGAAGTGATCCGCCACGGGTCCTTCAGCAGCGCGGCGACGAGCCTCGGCTATACGGCGTCGGCGGTGTCTCAGCAGATGTCGGCGCTCGAGCGTGACACCGGCGCCGTCCTCTTCACGCGCTCGGCCCGCAGCGCCGTCCCGACGGACGCCGCCATCGCCATGTCCCGGCACGCAGCGAAGGTCCTTACCGACATCGACGCGCTGCTGGCCTCCACCGCACGCGCCGGCTCCGGGCCGGCGCACGAGTTACGGCTCGGCCTCTTCCCCAGCCTGGCGACGTTCGCGCTGCCGCGACTGCTCCGCATGCCCGAGTGGCAACGCCTCGGGGTGTCGCTGCGCGTCTTCGTCGGGGAGCCGGCCCACGCCATCCAGGGGCTGCGCACCGGCGGCGACCTCGACCTCGCGCTCGTCTATCAGGTGGGCCAGGCCGGGCTCGCCTGGCCGTCGACCCTCAGCCGCCAGTGGATCGGCGACGACGACTTCCGCGTCATCCTGCCGGCGAGCTGGGGCATCCGCAGCGGTGCCCGCGTCAGCGCCGACCAGCTGGCCGACATGCCGTGGATCATGCACCACCCAGGGACGGCGGACGCCACCGTCATCGAACGGCTCTTCGCGAGCTGCAACCTCCACCCCCGCATCAGCGCGTACTGCGACGACTTCAACGCGAGCCTCGAACTCACCGCCGCGGGCCTGGGCGCCGCCCTCGTGCCCGAACTCGCGATGGTCAACCGCCCCGAGGGCATCGTTGCCCTCGACGTGCCCGAGATCCGACTCGCCCGCAGCATCTTCGCCCTGCGCACCGGCGACGCCGACGACGCCCGCGTGCGGCTCTTCCTCGACCACCTGGCCGAGATCCTCCGCAGCCAGAGCATCGCACCCCGGCATACGACGGCAGATCGCGGCTGACGCACGTCCCCCGGAGCGCGCCAGAACCGAAGCGCGCCAGGCGAAACATCAGCATGCGGGCGCGAAGTACTCGCCAAGGCCACTGGTGACCCGGAGCGGGACGCCCTACTCTGGCCGAGCCGAGTCCACTCCCGGGATCCACGGCGAGGTGGGACACATGCTCACCGTCACCGGGTGCGGTCACCATCACGACAGGAACGGAGGCCCTGAGCCGATGGAAGATCCGATCGAGACTCTGACGAAGTCTGTGCCGTCCTGGGGTGCGAAGATCGCGTTCGGCGAGAGCATCACGGTGGGTGGACGGGAGGTCGTCCCGGCTGCTCTGGTCGTTTTCGGCTTCGGCGGCGGCGGGGGGTCGAGCACGTCGCAGCAGGGCGGTGCCGCACCGGAGGGTGAGGGCTCAGGCGGTGGTGGTGGTGGCTGGGTGCTGCCGCTCGGCGCGTATGCGGACGGCCCCGGCGGCCCGACGTTCCAACCGAACCCGGTCGCCGTGATCATCGTGAGCGTGCCGCTGGTGACTGCTGCCGGATGGGCGCTGGCGCGGATCATCACTGCCGCGAGATCGGGCCGCCTGAGCGTTCAGTAGGGGCCGCTCATCGTCGACGGTCGGACCTGTGACAACCGGCCGATCGGTGGGAGATCAGAGCTGATGGGCTCTTGACAACTATAATTGTCAAGGGCGATCGTGGAGGCATGCAGGACGTCGAAGTCATCGAAAGCACCGGGGCAGCCGCTGCCGTCCTGGATCCGGTCCGCGCCAGGCTGCTCGGCGAGCTGGCCGATCCTGCCTCCGCCGCCGAACTCTCCACGCGCGTCGGACTCACACGCCAGAAGATCAACTACCACCTCAAGGCGCTCGAGACCCACGGCCTCGTGGAGCTGGTCGAGGAGCGCCGGCACGGCGGCATCACCGAGCGGGTCCTGCGGGCGTCGGCCGCGTCGTACGTCGTCTCCCCGGCAGCCGTGAGCGCGTCGGCGGCCGATCCGGATGCCAACGACGACCATCTGTCGGCGGGCTATCTCGTCGCACTGGCCGGGCGCCTGGTACGCGAGGTCGGCGCCCTGGCCCGCCGAGCGGGTGCATCCGGCAAGGCCCTGCCGACCCTGACCATCGACACGCAGATCGGCTTCCGGTCGGCCGCCGACCGGGCTGCCTTCGCGGACGATCTCACAGCTGCTGTGCTCGAGCTCGCCGCCCGCTACCACCATGACGACGGGCGTCCGCACCGGCTCGTCGTCGCCGCACACCCACTACCCGAGGAGAACCGATGAACACAATCCCGAACACCCCGTACCGCCTGGAATTCAGCGTCGAGGTCCCGGGGACCCCGGAGCAGGTCTGGCAGGCCATCGCCACTGCCAAGGGCATGAGCGCCTGGTTCCTGCCGACCGACATGGAAGAGCGCGAGGGCGGCTCGCTGCACTTCACCATGGGCCCCGAGATGGGCTCGGACGGCCACGTCACCCGCTGGGATCCACCACGCCGCCTCGTCTACGAGGAGGACTGGGCCGCCCTCATGGGCAAGGACCCGGATGCGCTCAGCCCGCTGACGTCGGAGTTCCTCGTCGAAGCCCAGTCCGGCGCCACCTGCGTCGTGCGCGTCACGAGCAGCGGCTTCGGAACCGGCGCCGACTGGGAGTCGGAGTTCTGGGAGGACATGGGCGCCAATTGGATGCCGTACTTCGACAACCTGCGCCTCTACCTGACGCACTTCCCGGGCCAGGAGACCACACAGCTCGAAGCGTCGGCCTCCCACCCCGTGGACGCGCAGCGGCTCTGGTCGACGATGCACGACGCGCTCGGGCTGGGTGAGGAGGGGGCGACGGTCGAGATCCGCGGTGCCACCGGTCGGGTCGAGCGTGTCGGCGAACGGCAGATGCTGGTCCGGCTCACTGCGCCCGTGCCCGGGATGCTCAGCGTCTTCGTGTACGGCGAGAGCGCCGGTACGGCGACGGCGGGCGTACGCGCCTACCTGTTCTCGGCCGACGCGGCGGACTACGTCCGGCGCGAAGAACCGGCGTGGCAGAACTGGCTCCAGGCGCTGGAGGTCCCCATCCTGGATGACACCGACGTCGGTCCCATCCAGCAGGCGGGCACGAGGTGAGCAACGACGCCGCGACGAACGCCGAGGATATTTCCGGACGCCGCACCGGGCGCTGGGAGGAGCGTGATCCCCACGGTGGCACCATCGTCGGCAACTACGTCGAGGGCGAACGAACCGGTGAGTGGACGCACTACTTCGCGGATGGGCGCGTGCGATCCGTGAGCCACTACGTCGCCGGACACCTCACCGGACCGGCCACCTGGTACCGCGCGACCGGCGGGCTGCTGCAGAGGGGTGGCTTCGTCGACGGCGATAAACACGGGTTCTGGCAACGATGGGACGTGGCAGGGGCGATCATCGACGAGGGTGACTTCGACCACGGCGCCAAGACCGGCCAGTGGACCTACTTCAACCCGGACGGGACCGTGAAGCGCACCACCGTCCACCGCGCGCGATCGACGTGACCTCGACGAACGACGGGCCCGGACGCCGGAGGATCAGAGGGACGCGGGCAGACCGGCCAGCGGTGGTCGCTCCAGGTCGAGTGCATCGAGGACCTCGAGGGCGGCCGCGTGCTCGTTGAAGGTGTAGAGGTGAATGCCAGGGGCGCCGTCGTCGAGCGCCGCCCGCGCGAGTTCCACGGTGGCCGCGACACCCACCCGGCGCCGCTCGGCGTCGGAGTCCGCGCCGTCGAGCCTGGACCACAGGGCGTCGTCGACCTCGATACCCGCGAGGCTGCTCAGCTTCTTGAGCCGGCGCGTGCTCGTCAACGGCATGACGCCGGGGATGATCGGGATGGTCACCCCGGCGCGCCGCGCGCGCGTGACCAGCCCTGAGTAGTCGGAGGCCTGGAAGAACACCTGGGTGATCGCGAAGTCCGCACCGGCAGCCTCCTTCGCCAGGAGCACCTCGATATCCCGCTCGAGGCTCGGCGAATCGGGGTGTCGGGTCGCGTACGCCGCGACACCCACCGAGATGCGGCCGGCCGCGAGCTGCGCGGTCCTCCCGGCCTCGACGTCGCGGATGAGCCGTACGAGTCCGTCGGCGTGCTCGACCTCGTCCGGAGCGGGGTCGGCGCCCTCCGGGGTGTCCCCGCGCAGCGCGAGGATTCCCCGCACGCCGCCCCCGATCATCCGGTCGATGATCTCCGTCAGGTCCTCCCGGCTGGTGGCGACGCTCGTCAGGTGAGCCAGTGGCTTCAGCGTGGTCTCCGTGAGGAGGCGCCGCAGGAGGGCGAACGCGGCGTCGCGGTTGCTTCCGGCCGCGCCGTAGGTCACCGAGACGAAGTCGGGTCGCGTGTCCTCGAGCCGTCGGATGGTCGTCCAGAGCGAGTCCTCGGCGTCGGCGTTCCGCGGCGGGTACAGCTCGTAGGACAGGGCAGGATAGACAGGGGACGGCGTGGGATCCGTCATGATGGTCTCTCGCTCGGCCGGCGGGTCAGTCCGACTCCTCCGCGATCTCGCCCTCTTCGGGCACGTCCGCGGTGCGCACCGTGTCCCCGATGATGCCCATCTCCTCGAGTCGCGCGGACATGCCGGCGCCATCGGGCGCGTAGATCCAGGGGATCCCCGGTGTCGGCTGGATGCCGGACTTCGAGCGACCACCTGCCAGCACCGCCTCGCTCGCGGACAGCTGCCGGATAGCGATGGCCCGGACATTCCCGGGGTGGCGGCGGGCGAATTCCGAGTAGATGGCCTCGTCGTGCTGCCCGTCGTCGCCCACGAGCAGCCACTTCATGTCGGGGAACTCCTCGGCCAGCCGTTCGAGGGAAAGCCGCTTGTGCTCCTGGCCGCTGCGGAACCACCGGTCGCGCGTCGGCCCCCAGTCGGTGAGCAGCTTGGGACCCGCCGGGTAGAGGTTGCGGGAGAGGAAGCGGGACAGCGTCGGCGCGACGTTCCAGGCGCCGGTGGAGAGGTAGAGCACAGGAGCCGACGGGAGCGCACGCACGATGCGCTCATAGAGCACGGCCATCCCCGGGGTGGGCGTCCGCGCGTGCTCGTCCAGCACGAAGGTGTTCCAGGCCGCGAGGAACGGTCGGGGCAGTGCCGTCACCATGACGGTGTCGTCGATGTCGGACACGACACCGAATCCGGTCCCGTCCGCGACGATCCGCACGGGTGCCTCCACCGCGCTGGACCCGCCCGTCTGCAGAGTGATGTTGTGCCATCCGGCGTCGAGGGACACCGGGATCCGCGCGTCCACCACGCCACCGCGGTCCGCCTCGACGTCGTGCACCGTGTCACCGATGGTGACATGGACGACGGCGTGCGCCACCGGCGCGCTCGTGAAGTTGCGCCAACCCCGCATGCCTTCCTGCAACGGCTTCAGGCGGCCCTCCTCAGAGGCCGGGACGGCGTCCCTCGGATCGCTGCGGACCACGCGGGCCAGGACCCGGACCCACGACGTGGACCCGTAGCCCGTGTAAGGGATGACGGTCTCCACGCGGCCGCGACGAATGGCCAACCGGGTCTGGAATCGGAGCCAGGCGTCGTCGAGGCGCATGGCGACATGACGCTCCTGACCGGAGGGTGTCGTGGCACGGTTCCGGCTGGTCGAACGCGCGTGCGGTTTCAGGGAATAGAGGCGCATGGTCCCAGTCTGGCACGACCCACCGCGGCGGACGAGCGGAGTTCGAACAGGTCACGGGCGGCTAACAACTTCGCGTTGGCGATCGGACGGTCTTGTCGGTGGGAGCAGCGACTGGGACGCTGGAACTTCACTTCAGCCAACGATCAGCGGGGACGTCATGGCAGCCGAACGGGAACAGACGAGCGTGCACTTCAAGGAGGACCCCATTCTGCGGAGCTGGGCCACCGAAGCTGAGTACGACCCCGAGACGACGGCGACCGACCTCGCGCACGCCATTCTGTTCGGCCGGGCCCAGTCGGCTCTCGAGGCAATTGCCGCGGGCGGCGTGGGCCTCACGGCGGAGCATGCACGTGCCCTGCACTTCGCCAATGAAATGGCCGAACTGCGGCACTACGGACCGCTGATCGCCGTCGATGACGGCCTTCCCGTCCTCGCTCCAGGCGTCCGCGAAGTCATCGCCAGTTTCAGCAGCCTGCGGCTCTGGGATGATCAGCCGCCCTGGGAGCTCTGACGCCCGCTCCCTGTGAGAGCGCTGGAATTGTTCTCGACCGTCCACCCATCCGCACGGAACGGGGCGTCGAATGCTCCCCGGTCAGTGCTCCTGCGCGACCTGCCGCCCGCCCGACCCACCCGAAGCCCGGTGGCAGTGTTTCCTGCGCGGTGAAGCGTCTGATTCAAGGGGTCTCTCGGATGGATACGAACCTGATGCAGCCCTGCGCTGCCCGGGGGTCGGCGGATCGCCGGACGGGGCGATTCACCGTCACTGCCCTGCCACGGTGGATTCGCCTGTGCTGGCCGCCGCGCATCACCATCGACCGCGACGACATCGCACGCGTCGGCGCCACCATCGCCGCATTCGGTTCCCCGGCGTTGCCTCTGCTGGTGGAGGTGGCGAGGCTCAAGGAAGTCACCTGGGAGGCGAGGACGGCCATCCTCGCCCACGAGTTCCCCGCCAGGGTCGCAGTGCTCGGTGACGATGCCGTCGACCTCGTACTCACCGGTTTCCTGGTGCGCGCCCGCACCGAGGCGCGTTTCTTCACCGACCGGGACGACGCCGAGAGGTGGCTGCAACAGGGCTGAACCCTGCAGGCGCCCATCTGGCACACTCGACCCATGGCGGCAGTGATCATTCCCTGGAACCCGGGCGGACCCCAGTGGGACGGCCCGTTCGCCGCCGCCGTCGACGCCGTGCGGCGTCACGGCGTCGTCCGCCAACGCTGGGTCCTCCCTGCGCACCTCACGTCCCCGCACTCCACCTCCTGGCACGCGGGCTCTCCGTGTGCCGCGGAGCGCGGCATGGAGGTGTGGCTGGTGATCCTCACGGGTCCGCCTGCCGGCCAGGGCCTCATCGGCCACGGCGTTCTCGCCGTCGTCGGCGCGTCGGGCCCGGGGGATGAGCCCACGACGCCGGTGGACATCGACTTCGATGCCCTCCTCCCCCACGGCGATCAGCTGGCATTGCCGCGGCTCGTCGACCGGGTGCAGGGCGTGCTGGCCGCGGCCGTCGGGCCGGTCGTGATCGACGGCACGGACGAAGCCGCCCTCCGCGCTGCGTGGCGGGAGGCCTACGCCCCGGACGCCGGGTCGGTCGAGCCGGTCCCGGGATCGCTGCCGCCAGCGGCCGGGAAGCGGGTGCAGGTCGACCGGTTCGAGCGCGACCCGGATGTGCGGAGGACCGTCGTCGCCCATCTGGGTGCCTCCTGCCACGCATGCGGCCTCGATTTCGAGCAGAGGTACGGGCTCGACGGCGGCGATCTGGTCCAGGTGCACCACATCACCCCGCCGGAGTACGTCGACGCCGACTACGACGCGGATCCGCTCGTGGACCTCGTGCCGCTCTGCCCCACGTGCCACGTGGTCGCCCACAGCCGCTGGCCCCGCCCCTACGGGGTCGGAGAACTGCGGGAGATGCTCGCCCGGAGCGGCTTCCTGCGCGGGACAGCGCTGACCGACGAGCAGCTCGCCGCGGAGGCGGGAGCGATACGCATCCTCGATGCGTCGTCGGGGCCGGACGATTCCTGACGCTCCCCGGCGCCCCTGACCGCCCTGTCGGGATGCCCTCCGTTCCGGCTAGGAAGCGACGACGTCGATGCCCGCGAAGCGCTTTGCCGCTTCGAACTCGGGCCCGCCCCTCCCCTGATCCGCAGGGTAGGTCAGAATGCCGTAGGCACCCGGCGGAAGATCCGACGCGACCGTGATGGAGAAGCTGTAGTTCCCGGCGGCGTCGGCGATGGCCGTCTGCTCGTGCATCACCCAGCCGTCGCTCTGATCGATCCCGAAGTTGATGGAGACCGGCTGGCCGGGCTCATAACCGCTGTCCGTGATCGTGAACGAAGCGCCCTGTGCGACAGTCACCCTCACCACGCCCCATTCGGGGTTGGGCGTGACGCAGACGACCTCGGTCGGCGACGGCTCGGGGACGCTGATCGGCGTTGGGGCCGGAGCGGCCGGTGCTGGAGCCGGAGCAGCTGGTGCGGCCGGTGCTGGAGCCGGAGCAGCCGGAGCGGCCGGTGCTGGAGCCGGAGCAGCTGGTGCGGCCGGCGGCGCCGGCTCCATGGAAGGCGTAATGGAGGGGGTCGCGGAAGGTGCCGCGGACGGTGGCGCGGAGGGAGTCCTGGACGGCGTGGCGGAGGCCGTTGCCGGCGATTCCGCGGACGCGCTGGGCGACGACGACGCAGTCGAGGCGGTGGGCTCGGGAGCCGCTGCAGGTTCGTCGGCGGGGCCGGCGCATCCTACGAGCAGCACGGCGACGGAAGCGAGGGCGACGACAGAAGGCAGTCTTGGCATTGTCGGAGGTTCCTGAGGCAGAAGCGGCATGGGTGACGAGGAATCGCCCGGCAAGAACCCTGCACTGCGTTATCCCCCACGGCGGACATTACCTTCGCATGCATTCTCCGAATATGCCCACGGGGCAAAGTGCTTGAATTGTTATGAGCGACGGCCCGACCGCTTGGTGCAGACTCGCACCATTACCGAATTGCGATCGCCGCTGTGCTGCGCACCGCGTACTACTCGCTGCGGTAGTTGGGGTTAGGAATGGTGCGTGAGCGTCCGCGCAGTTCGGCAAGGATTTCGTCGGGGCCGTCGGCGGTTTCCTGACTGACGCGAATGTCGAAAAGTCCGCTTCTGCCCGCCCGGCTGACAAGGATGGCACTGGCGGTCACTGTCCGTCCTGCAAATCCAGGATTGATGAAATTGACGTCCAACCCGGACGCCACGGTGACGGTGCTGCCGTCGCCGTTCGGATCATTGCAGGCAAGCGCGAACGCAACATCGGCGAAGGCAGTCACCATACCGCCTTGGGCGACGCCGAAGCCGTTGAGCATCTCTTCGCGCAGTTGCATGCGGATCAGCACATCACCGAAGTCTGCGCGCACAACCTCCACGCCCAGCCACTCGGCGGCCCGGTCGTCCGCGAAGGCGGGGTGTACCGGGGCCGCACTGATGGTCGGTATGGCGGTGTCCGGCGTCCCTGTGGCCGTGGACGTGCGCTGGATGTTCGTCATTTCGGTCCTGTCCACGTACTTGTCGATCGTTCACCACATAAGCCGAATGTGTGACTGCGGTCAACGTCGACGCTTGTCTTCTCCTGTCTACTCCTTCAATGCCTTTCGCAGTGATGCAGCGTTCGCGGTCAGCCAGCTCTCCCCCCGTGGCAGCTTGTCCTTCACCCCTTCGTCCCATCACGCGCGGGCAACAACGAGCCATCCCCGGCCGGGGGCGTACGGCAGTTCGCGGACCTCGGTCTCGACGAAGCCTGCCTCCGACAAGGACCATTCCAGCGCCTCCTGGGAGCGGAACCGCAGGGTCGACGTGGAGTCGATGCGCTCACCGTCGGCCAGGAAGATGGTCGGGGACTCGAACGTGACGAGCTCCCCATCGACCGTCGTCACTTGTACCCAATTCTCCACCGGCCCCTCACCCTCGACGTCCATGACCTGATGAGTGAGTTCCTTGGTCCACCGTTCCCAGCCCCGGTCAGCGGGCACGCGGCTCTCGAACGCCACGTAGCCGCCAGGTCGCAAGCAGGCGCGGATGGCTCGCAGGTTCGCGAGCCATGCCTCGTCGTCGAGGAACACCTGAGCGACGTTCGCAGTCATCGTGACAAGGTCGTACTGCTCACGGTGAGCGGGTAGTGCGGCCACATCCAGGGCGATTGCCACCAGCCAGGTCACGCGGTCGGCGCCGGCCTTCGTCCGGGCGACGGCGACCGATGCTGCGGCAGGATCGACCCCGACCACGCGGAGGCTACGTTCCGTAGCAAGGCGGCAGCAGAAGGTCCCTGTGCCGCACCCCACGTCCAGGACCGCCGTCGCCCCGAACTCGTCGACGAGGTCCATGTAGGTATCCAGGTCACGCCGGTCGGGATCCAGAGGGTCATAGACGCGGGCAACCCGGGGATGATCGAAGAGAGGATCTGGCATCCCACAGACGGTACTCCACGCTGCGCGCGATGCGGCAAGGATGCACCTGCAACAAATGGCGGACTGCGGATCACGCAGTACGTATCGCGCGGCAGGACAGCGCTTTGTCCGCGTTGGACAATGCGGGGCTCGCGCTTCGAATTCCGCGGCTCATTCGAACCACCACGGGTGGCGAATGGTCGGCGATGGCCTGCACCGTCGTCCGCGGCATTCATCGGGACGACGTTTCCTGGGTGGATGTCCGCCACCATTTCGCACGCATCCTCGACAGTCTTCGGAGAACCCGGATCACAGATCTTGACTTGCCCCCAGTGAGAGCGTGGTGCGGTGGCCCGTCGTGGCCGCAGATCGTCGACAGGATCACCACGGACTAGAACAACAGACAGCGGGCGACGGCGCGACACGTGGTCAGCGATGTTCTCAGTCTGGAACAAGCCGTCACCCCGTCCCTGGTGCACGGCGATTTCGGCGGACACAACCTCCTGTGGGACGAATCCGGGGCTCCGGGCCTCATCGACTTCGACAACGCCTGCATCGCAGACCCCGCCGTCGACCTGGCCCCGCTGATCGGCGCCTACGGCGCGGCGAAGGTCGTTGAGATTACGGACAAGGACACACTCGAGCGGGCGAAGTCCTATCGAGCGTCCCTTCCGCTGCAGGTAGCGGCTGCCGCCTTCCTCGGACACGATCAGGACCTCCGGGCACACGCACTGCACAATTTCACCCAACGCCTTGCAGCCGGGACACTGCACACCCCTGATTGACGACCACCTGAAGGACGGTCGCTCTCTGCACCGGATACCGTCGCTTGCATGGGAATGCATGACGATCAGCTGT
Organism: Arthrobacter sp. TMS2-4; assembly: GCF_054511075.1. Classification (NCBI taxonomy): domain Bacteria; kingdom Bacillati; phylum Actinomycetota; class Actinomycetes; order Micrococcales; family Micrococcaceae; genus Arthrobacter; species Arthrobacter sp. TMS2-4. The sequence continues at coordinate 44,444 of NZ_JBTNDI010000013.1, read as the reverse complement.
ATATCGACGAGGACATCGCCCGTCGGCTGATCGTCGACCAGTTCCCCCGCTGGCGTGCCGAACCCGTGCGATATCTCAATACACACGGGACGGTGAATGCCATCGTCCGCATCGGCACCAGCTTTGCGGCACGCTTCCCTCTCCGCGCGGCTGATCCGGACGAGACGTGCGCCCAGATCTCCCGCGAAGCCGACGCAATGCGTGAACTGGCCGCGCACTGTCCCTTCCCGTCGCCGACGCCTCTTGCGGTCGGAGCTCCGGGCGCCGGCTATCCGCTGCCGTGGTCCGTGCAGACCTGGCTGCCCGGAGCCGCTGCGACGCCCGAAGGATCCGCCGATTCGGACCGCTTCGCTCGCGATCTGGCCCTCCTGATCCAGTCGCTTCGCGCCGCTGGCACCCGGGGCAGAACCTTCTCGGGCTCCGGCCGGGGCGGAGACCTGAAGGACTCCGATCAGTGGTTGGAGGTCTGTTTCCGTGAATCCGAAGGATTATTACCGGTTGGTCGGCTTCGGGATCTGTGGGCGGTCTTCCGACGGCTTCCGGCGGGTACCTCGACAGCGATGACTCACGGGGACTTGATTCCGGGCAACATGCTGGTCGACGGAGATCGATTGATCGGTGTCCTGGATGGCGGAGCTTTCGCCGCCGCTGATCCGGCGCTGGATCTCGTGGCCGGTTGGCACCTGCTCGACCGCCGACGGCGACAACTCCTGCGTGATGATCTGGCGATCGATGATCGTGAATGGTGGCGCGGAGCCGCATGGGCATTCCAACAGGCAATGGGATTGGTCTGGTACTACCGGGAGACGAATCCTGCGATGAGTGACCTCGGTCGAATTACTCTCGCTCGCATCACCGGCGACCCCGATTTCTCTTCGCATGCCCTCGCCAGCACACGAATCCTCTGGCCGGGGGCCCTTCGACGACCTCCCGGAGAGTTACGGTAAGACCCATGACAGCGGCACCGGCGCAACGGGTTCTCTTCCATGGCGTGACCGGCAGCGGGAAATCCTCAGCCGCCCGCGCCTATGCCGCCGTCGCCGGTGTTCCAGAATTCTCAGCCGACGACGATGTCGGGTGGCTCCCGGGGTGGACCGGCCGGCCCATCGAGGACTAATACCGGATCGTGGCCGGCATCGCCGCCGGGGACCGGTGGGTCCTCGACAGCGCCTACTCGGCCTGGCGGGACATCATTCTCGCCCGCACCGAACTCGTCGTGTTCCTCGACTACCCCAGGTTGCTGTCCCTCGGACGCCTCACCCGCCGCACCGTCCGCCGGATCGTCAGCAGGACCCCGGTGTGTAACGGCAACACCGAAACCCTGCGCCGCGCCCTCGCGAAGGACTCCATCATCGGCTGGCACTTCAGGACCTTCACCAGCAAACGGGCGGCGATTGGGAGGATCACGGCCGATCCATCGATGCCACGGGTCCTGTCCTTCCAGAGCCCCCGCGAGCTCGCTGGGTGGCTGGCGGCTGGCGCCCCCGCACCGCCTCTGGATCGCTGAACACCCAAAATCGACTCTGACGCTGATGGGCAAAGGCTGGGGCGCCGGTCCCTCGAGGAGGGCCAGCCGGTCCGTACGGGATATCGAGGGGGCTGGGGCCGCTAGGCTTTCAGAAGCCGACGGAAGGGGCAGCATGCCGCACTCACGCGCTGACGAGGCCCGGGCCATCATCATGGAAGCCGCCCGCAGCATCATGGTCCATACTGCCCGGCGGCAGGAGCTGATCACCTACGAGGAGCTCAGTCGGCACATCCGCGAAGACACCGGGACAGAACCGTTCGACGTCGCCCTGAATACTGAACGCGAGGCCATCGGCGCACTCCTCGCCGACGTCGTGAAGGACGATCTCCTGCACAGCCGCTTCATGCTCTCATCCGTCGCACTGCTCTCGGACGTGGAACGGGAGCCGGGCAGCGAGTTCTACCTGCTCGCCGAGCACCTCGGCCATCTCGAGTCAGGCGCCTCTCCGGAGCGGAAGTACAGCTTCTGGGTCGAGCAGCTGAAGCTGACCCACGACCACTACAGGCGCCGCATCTAGAACCTCGTCCATCGAGCCCTGCCCCCTGCGGGACCGCGGGCGTAGCATGCCGCTATGTCAGCACCTGAGGAAGACTACAGAAGTGCCCTGACCGCGGCGTTCGGTCACGCCCGCCGGTGGCTGGACAGCCAAGACCAGCGGCGCGTCGGTCCGAGCCGGACCGCCGCCGACCTCGAGGCGGACTTCGGCGGCCGCCTGCCCCAGGCGGGAACCCCGGCGACCGCTGTGGTCGACTACCTGGCCGCGAAGGCGGAACCCGGACTGATGGCCATCCCCTCCGGACGCTTCTTCGGCTGGGTCATGGGTGGCACGCTCCCCGCAGCCCTGGCTGCCGATTGGCTGGTCAGCGCGTGGGACCAGAATACGGGACTGCGCTTCGCGACCCCCGCCGCCGCGGCCATCGAGGAGGCCGCCGGCAGATGGTTGCTGGATCTCCTGAAGCTGCCTCCGAAGTCCGATGTCGGTTTCGCGACGGGCGCCACGATGGCCAACTTCACGGGCCTGGCCGCGGCTCGGTGGCGGCTGATGGCCGACGCCGGCTGGAACTCGGACTCCGAGGGTCTCACCGGTGGGCCACGGATCCACACGTTCGTGGGCAAGGAGCGCCACGACACCATCGACCTGGGGCTCCGCTACCTGGGCCTGGGCCGACCCACGGTGGTCCCGGTCGACCGGCAGGGCCGCATCGACCCCATGGAACTGGACCGCGCTCTGGACCTCGTCTCCACCCCCGCACGGAGCGGGGGTGTCGGCAGATCGGGCCGCGCGCCGATGCTGGTCTGCCTGCAGGCCGGGAACCTGCATTCCGGTGCCTTCGACCCCTTCACGGAAGCGATCGCCGTCGCCAAAGCGCACGGCGCCTGGGTCCACGTGGATGGTGCCTTCGGATTGTGGGCCACCGCCGTTCCGGAACTCGCGGCACTGACCGCAGGTGTGGAGGGAGCGGACTCGTGGGGTACCGACGCACACAAGACACTGAACGTCCCCTACGACTGTGGGATCGCGGTGGTCCGGGACACAGTCGCGCTGCGTGCGGCCATGGGCGTGCATACGAGCTACCTGATCCAGGACGTGGACGGCCTGGCGGACCCTTTCGAGACTGTTCCCGAACTGTCACGGCGTGCCCGTGGCGTCCCCGTGTGGGCGGCGCTGAAATCGCTGGGTCGGGACGGCGTCGCGCATCAGGTCCGGACGCTGGTGCTCCACGCCCAGCAACTCGCCGAGCGACTGGCCGTTATGGATGGCGTGGAGGTGCTCAACGACGTTTCATACACGCAGGTCTCGCTGGCGTTCGGCGACGACTCCACCACGCGGGCGGTGACGGCCCGGCTCATTGCAGACGGTCGGGTATGGATGTCCGGTTCGCGATGGCAGGATCGGGAGATCCTGCGGATCTCGGTGAGCAACTGGAGCACGGACGACGCCGACACGACAGTCGCCGTCGACGCGGTACGCGACGCCCTGGCGGCCGTCCGGGGATCCTGACAAGGGCCGAACCTCAGAAGATCGCGTTGATGCCGTTCCACCCCGTGCCGATCTGCACCCGGGACAGCCATCCACCGGAGCCGCTCCCCCGATAGAGCCACAGATCGCCCCGGACGTCCCGCGCGACGACGTCGGCGGTGCGGTCACCGTTGAGGTCACCCGGACCCATCACAGCGGTCATGGCGTTCCAGCCGCTGCCGATCCGTACACGCGGTAACCATCCGCCTCTGCCGGTGCCGGGGTACAGCCACCTGTAGCCGGTCGCGGCTTCGCGGGCGAGGACGTCCACCTGTCCGTCTCCGTTGAAATCCCCGGGCCCCACGATGGAATTGAAGGCATTCCAGCCACTGCCCACGCGCACTCGCGGCAGCCATCCGCCCCGACCGTTCCCCGGGTACAGCCACATGTAGCCGGTCGCCGACTCACGGGCGAGGACATCGACGAACTGGTCACCGTTGAAATCACCAGGCCCCACGATCGAACTGAAGCCGTTCCAGCCGCTGCCGATCCGTACCCGCGGCAACCACCCGCCGGCGCCGTTGCCCCGATACAGCCACATATATCCGGTCGCCGCTTCACGGGCCAGCACATCGGCTTTCCCGTCGCCCTCGAAGTCCCCCGGCGTTTCGAGCACGCTCATGGATGACCAACCCACCCCGATGCGCACGCCGGGCCACACTCCGCCGTCTCCCTTCCCGCGATACAGCCGGAGGTCTCCTGTCGCGGTGACGCGGGCAAGGAGGTCCGCGTTCCAGTCGCTGTCGAAGTCGGCGGTAGACCGGGAGAGGGTCGAGGCCGGGATGGCCAGCGGCGTGAAGGCGTAGGGTTCGCACGTCAGGTCGTAGTCCCGTGTGTCGTCATACCACTGGGAGATGTACACCCGCCCGCCGGAGAAGCTGGGTTGCCGGCACCGATCCAGCGCCTCGTTCGGGTAATCGAGCCTCCCGGCAGTGGCCCACACCGGCACCCCGGACAAGCGCCACGACCCGGTGATCTCAGCCCACCCCGATGCATAGGAGTACAGCCCGTAGGAGAATCCCGCGTCACGGAGTCCGCGCATCATCCCTTCGATGATGAGCCGGTTGTCCCGCTGCTGGGCGGCGGTGCTCGTCGGCCAGGGTTGAGCGGGCCGCGGTTCGACATCGATCCATACGACCGGCGGACGAAAGCCGATCCTGGTCATGCTGGCAACGGCGAACTGTGCTTCGGCGTAGCGCACGTTGGAGAGCTGAGCGGCCCGGGTGGTGGCGGCCCACGGCCCCCGGGAACCGTAGCTGCTGAGCTGCGCTGCGGTCGGATACGCGGCCATCGCGTAACCGTGGGTCTTCTTGTTGTTGGTCCTCGTCCATGCGACCTGGCTCGCCAGGCACGGGTTCTCGGTGAACGGCAGGCCCTTCGTCAGCCCGATGATGACGAACTGGGTGGACACCGGCGGCAGCGGGAGGCCGAATCCGCCGACGGACGTGGGGCATTGCGGCCAGGAGATGTCGTGCCCATACAGGGGTGCGGCCTGAGCGGGCGGGGCAACGGTGACGAACCCGAACAGGAGGGCGAGTGATGTCCCAACCGCCAGAACCATCCGCCGGAGCGTGCTACCGATCATGATGACCACCTCATCGAAGGTGGTCATCATAGCGCCGATCACTGGTTCTGAACCGGGCCGATGGTCACCAGAAAGCCGGGAGACGCGGGTGCCCTCCCCCGCGTGAAGGTGACGTCGCCCGTTCCCGCTGCCGGGCCGGCTGATTGTTCGACGGGTAGAGCCCGAAATCCGGAACGCTGCTCCCTGCCGTCGCATGACGCAGGCCACGACCACGAATGAGCCGACCCGAGGGAAGGACGAGGTCTCCGGGGTCCGAAGCACGCCAACCGTCCACGATCCTCAATTTATCGGTGGGTGCACGCGACAATCCCCCAGAAGAACCGGATTGATTCTCACCTCACGCTCCCCGGGAAGTCGTCGGTGCAGGCGGAGGACGATGTACATCAGCCGGGCAACAAAAAACCGCTGGATCGGGGTGTTTACCCTGTGATCCAGCGGTTCGTTGTGGAGCTAAGGGGATTCGAACCCCTGACCCCCTGCATGCCATGCAGGTGCGCTACCAGCTGCGCCATAGCCCCGAGACTGCACTGCATCGTCCGGGCAAACCGGCCGAAGCAACTCATTCAGTCTAGTGAATTCCGGCGGCTTCGCCAAATCGGCTCCCCGCACCTGTTCAGCCCTCCAGCGGTTCCTCGGGGAGGGAACCCAGACCCACATTGTGCTCGGTCAACTGCCATGAGAACAGGGCTCCGGCCCTGTCCACCACCTCGTGCACTTCGGACCAGTGGCAGTTCGACAGCCCCGCGAGGGCGCCCCAGCGCTCAGGCGGCAATCCCATCAGGGCCGCCAGCGCCGCCCTGATGGACCCGCCGTGGCTGACGACGACGAGCGTCTCGGCGGGACCGATCCGCTCCACGGCCTCCGTCACAGTCACGAGCATGCGTTCACCGACGTCGATCCGGTTCTCGGCACCGCCTGCACGCACCTCGGGGTCGCCGCCCCGCCAGGAGGCATTGTCGTCGGGGTACTGCTCGTCGATCTCGGCGAAGGACAGGCCCTGCCAGGAGCCGGCATCCGTCTCACGCAGGCGCTCGTCGTAGACGATCGGCAGCCCCGTGAGCTCCCCGAGCGCCCGGGCCGTATCAGCAGCCCGGCGCAGGTCCGAGGAGACGATCAACGACGGTGCCTTCAGCGCCAGCACCTCGGCCGCCAACACGGCCTGCTCACGCCCGGTCTCGTCCAGGTCGATGTCCTCCTGGCCCTGGAAGAGGCCGGCATGGTTCCACTCGGTGCGACCATGCCGCCAGAAGACGATGCGTCGGGCCGCGGGATGGGCGTGGGGGTTCCGCGTCACTCCGGGACGACGTCGGACGCCGCGACCTGCGGTGAGCTCTGCAGCGCATCCCCGAGCTCGAGGTCCACGGAAGGGCAGTCCTTCCACAGCCGATCGAGGGCGTAGAACACACGGTCTTCCTCGTGCTGCACATGGACGATGACCTGGGCGTAGTCCAGGAGGACCCAGCGGCCCTCACTGCGGCCTTCACGGCGCACGGGCTTCAGGCCCTGCTTGGAGAGTTCCTCCTCGATCCCGTCGACGATCGCGTTGACCTGCCGCTCACTCGGCGCGGAGGCGATCACGAAGATGTCCGTGATCGCGAGCCTGTCACTGACGTCGATGGCGACGATATCCTGGGCGATCTTGTCCGCTGCGGCATGTGCCGCGGTGCGTGCAATGCCAATGGACTGTTCGGTAGCGCTCACTGATCTCCTTGTGTGTGGCCAGCAATTTCACCCATTGAGGGAGCTGACTGTCATCATTATCCCGGTCGTGAGCGCGGTCGCGCCCACAACGAGCACCGCATACTGCAGATACCGCATGCGCCGCAGCCGTCCGAGGCCCGCGGTCATCGCGTCGAGGGGGTCCAGACCGAAGGCATTACGCGCTCCGACCGGCTCGGTGCCCGCGTCCGGGGCCGCGCCCTCCCTTGGTTCCTTCCTCCGCGCGGGCAGGACGACGGCGATGGACGACGTCCTCGGCGCCCGCAGGACGGACTGCCCGGTGCCCGGCACCCGAACCATGTCGGGTGGAGCGATGATCGACAGGTTGTGGGCCGTCGTCGGGTCGTCCGCCACGGGCAGCGGCTCGGGCGGACGCTGCTGATCCTGCTCCGGTTGCCTCTGGGCACGGAGCGCACGCGAAGTCAGGGCGGCTGCGCGCGCAGCCAGCGCCTTCTGCTGCGCGAGCACGGTGGGGTCGACCGTCAGGGAGTCCTTCGTCCCGGCCGCCCGGAGATCCGCCAGGTGCTGCGCCGCGTCATCCGCGATCGACTGGCGGGCGGCAGGGGCCTCCTCGACGCTCATGTCCTCCGCAGGGAGGGCCGCGCCCTGGCGACGACGGCGATCCCGGCGCCCGCCGGGCAGCGGCGGCCTGACGGTGCCCGTTCGCTGGTCAGTCGCCGGGGTGGGTTGCGATTCCGGCGCCGCTGCGCCCCCCTCGACCCGCTGCAACCGCAACTGGCGGCGCGTCGGGGTCTCCAACCGCCCCTGAGCGCCGTCGTGCACGCCGACGTCCATCGAACTGTTCCCCGCTGCCATGTCCGGCCCCCTTCGACCCGGCACGGCCCGCTGTATGGGACCCGGTGATCCGTGCGCTGTCATTCGTCCTGCTCGATGCTGACGTGATGCTGATGTAACCGTAGGTCAGTGGACGGAGCTCGGGCTTTCCCGGTGCCGTTGTTCCGTGGGTGGGACGGGCTCGTCCCCCTGCTGCGACGCCGTCCGCGTCCCGGGCTGCCGGACCCCCCGGTAGAGGCGGTGCTTCGCGATGTACTGGACCACGCCGTCGGGCACCAGGTACCAGACCGGGTTCCCGTCACCGACCCGGTGCCGGCAGTCCGTACTCGAGATCGCCATCGCGGGCACCTCCATCAGGCTGACATCGCGGCCTCGCCCGTCGAGTTCGTGCCCGGGCCGCGTCACCCCGATGAAGTGGGCGAGGGACCACAGCTCGTCGGCGTTCTTCCAGGTCAGGATCTGGGCCATGGCATCGGCGCCGGTGATGAAGAACAGCTGCGTGTCGGGCCGCTCCGCCTTGAGGTCGCGCAGGGTATCGATCGTGAACGTGGGGCCCGGCCGGTCGATGTCGACGCGGCTCACGGTGAAGCTCGGATTCGACGCCGTCGCGATCACCGTCATCAGGTAGCGGTGCTCGGCGGCGGTCACGTCCTTGTCGGCCTTCTGCCAGGGCTGGCCCGTGGGGACGAAGACCACCTCGTCAAGGTCGAATACGGACGCCACCTCGCTCGCGGCCACCAGGTGCCCGTGGTGGATGGGATCGAACGTTCCGCCCATCACCCCGAGGCGCCAGGGCGATCCGTCGTGGTGCCGCTGCCTCACGCCGCCCATGACGTCCCGCTCGGAAGTATCTGCTGCCACCTGGACCGCTACAGCCGGTTCGCTTCGCCGTGGTCGTGCTTGTTGGTGTGCTGCTTGTGGGGGTCCAGGTGCTCCTCGACGGCCTCGTGGCGGTTCCGCACGTTGGAGAACGACACGGTGACGATCATCAGGGTGAGCAGGATCCCCATGACGATCAGGCCGTACGTGAGCGGAGACATGGGCAGTTCGGTGTGGTGTTCCACGCCTTCGGTGGCCAGCAATGCGCTGCCGAGCGAATAGAGCATCGTCAATCCTCTGTCGATTCAGGGTCCGCCGGTCCGCTGCGGACCGGCGCGGTCATCACGTTCCATGGTACGCGTAACGGGAGGTCGCCTCCCCCGCCGGGGGTCGTCAGCGGCGGACGTGCCCTGCCCCCTGAACGATCCACTTGGTAGTGGTGAGCTCGGCCAGACCCATCGGACCCCGGGCGTGCATCTTCTGGGTCGAGATGCCCACCTCGGCGCCCAGGCCCAGCTCACCACCGTCCACGAACCGCGTGGAGGCGTTGACCAGGACAGCCGCGGAATCGACGCCGGCCACGAACTCCTCGGACGAGGCGAGGTTGTTGGTGATGATCGCCTCGCTGTGGCCGGTGCTCCACCGGCGGATGTGCTGCAGCGCATCGTCGACGCTGTCCACCGTGCGCACGGCGAGGTCGAGCTGCATGTATTCGCGCCCCCAGTCGTCGTCCGTCGCCGGCGGCGCCTCCGTGCCGGCCGGAAGGAAACCGCGGGCACGCTCGTCCACGTGCAGCGTGACGCCGGCGCGGACGAGCGCTGCGAGGACCTCGGGCGCGGCCGCCGATCGGGCGTGCACGAGGAGGGTCTCGACGGTGTTGCAGACGCTGGGACGCTGCGTCTTGGCGTTGAGCAGGATGTCCACCGCCATCTCCTCGTCGGCGCTCTCGTCGAGCAGGATGTGTACGTTGCCCTCCCCCGTCTCGATCACGGGGACCCGTGCCGTCGTCACGACGGACTGGATCAGCTCCCGACCGCCGCGCGGGATCAGGACGTCCACCCGGCCGCGGGCCTTCATCAGCACCTGGGCGCCCTCCCGCCCGAACTCGTCGATGCTGAGGACGGCGTCGTCGGGCAGCCCGTGGTCCTCGAGGGTGTCGCGGATGATCCCGACGAGCGCCGCGTTGGTGGCCGCGGCAGCACTGCCGCCGCGCAGGATCACGGCGTTGCCGCTCTTCAGGGCCAGGCCGGCGATATCCACGGTCACGTTGGGACGGGCCTCGTAGATCGCGGCGACGACGCCGAGGGGAACGCGGACCTGGCTCATCCGGAGTCCGTTGGGCAGGGTCTCCGCGCGGACGGCGGTGCCCACGGGATCCGGCAGGGCGGCGAGCTGCGCCAGTGCTTCGGCAAGCTTGCCGACGCGCTCGGCGTCGAGGCTCAGGCGGTCCAGGAGATAAGCGGAGGTCCCGGCCGCGCGGCCGCGTTCGACGTCGGTCCGGTTGGCGGCGAGTACGAGGTCCCGCCGGCTGACGAGCGCCTCGGCGATCGCCAGGAGCACGCGGTCCTTGCGGGCCCGGGTGGCGCGGGCGAGGATGCGCGACGCCTCACGGGAGCGGTCGGCGATGGCGTGGACGGCGTCGGTGAGCTGCTCGGGGGACAGCGCAGCGGCGTCGGTCCTTTCGGTGGGCTCGGCCTGCAGGTCGGTCATTCCTCCAGTCTAGCGAGAAGCCGCCCCGGCAGCCGAGGACAGGCAGTTCATGACGCGGGCGCCGCCTGGAGCACCACGAGGTCGTTCACGTGCACCACCGAGCGCTCGTACTCGGCGCCGAACTCCTGTGCGAGATCGTGGGTGGACCGGCCGAGCATGCGGGGCAGTTCGTCCGAGCTGTAATTCACCAGGCCGCGCGCCACCACGGTGCCGTCGCTGCCCACGAGCTGGACCGGGTCGCCCGCCTCGAACACGCCGTCCACATCCACGACGCCCGCGGCCAGGAGGGACCGCCGCCGCTCCCCCACGGCGCGCACCGCACCGTCGTCGAGCACGAGCGTGCCCAGGACCCGGGCGAGGTGGGCGAGCCAGAGCAGCCGGATCGGCTGGCGCTTGCCGGTGGCCGTGAACCAGGTCCCGACGTCGTCGCCGCGCAGTGCGGCGGCCGCGTTCGCGGTCGACGTGACCAGCGCGGGGATCCCCGAGGATGCGGCGATCGTCGCGGCCTCGACCTTGGTGACCATTCCTCCGGTACCGACGCCGGCCCGGCCGGTGCGCCCGATGGTGACGCCGTCGAGGTCGGCGGGTGACCCGATGTGCGGGATGCGGCTGGCGCCGGCACTCGGCGGCCCGTCGTAGAGTGCGTCCACGTCGGACAGCAGGATGAGCGCCTCCGCCTTGACGAGGTGCGCCACGAGCGCCGCAAGGCGGTCGTTGTCCCCGAAACGGATCTCATGGCTTGCGACGGTGTCGTTCTCGTTGACGATGGGGATCACGCCGAAGTTCAGCAGCCGCTCCATCGCGCGGTGCGCGTTGGCGTAGTGGGACCGCCGGATGAGGTCGTCCGCGGTCAGCAGGATCTGGCTCACGGTCACGCCGTGCGCCGCGAAGGCCTGGGAGTACTTGGCCATCAGCAGGCCCTGCCCCACGCTCGCCGCGGCCTGCTGTGCCGACAGCTGCGACGGCCGGCGTGCCAGTCCCAGGGGTGCGAGTCCGGCGGCGATCGCGCCGGAGGACACGAGGATGATCTCGGTGCCGGCGGTGCGCCGCTCCGCGAGGACGTCGGCGAGCCGTACGAGGGCCTCACCAGAGATGCCGCCGGAGACCGAGGTCAGTGACGACGAGCCGACTTTGACGACGATCCGGCCCGCCGCAGCGAGCCCCTCGCGGGACGCGAGGGGCTGCCGGGAGTGGTCCACGGCCACGGGGGTCTAGTCCTCGGTCTCGGCGTCCGCGCCCTTCTGGGCGGAGGCAGCCTGCTTCCGGTTCTGCACGGACTCGGTCCAGACGCCCGCCTTGCGGTCGGCCTCGAGCTCGGCGCGGGCCGCAGCCTTCGCGTCCTTGCGCTCCTGGTACTCCTCGCGCTTCTGCTCGCGCGTGGGTCGCACGTACTCGGCGAGGCGCAGGTCGGACCCGCGCGGGCCGGCGAGCAGTTCCGCGCCGCCCATCATGGTCGGCTCCCAGTCGAAGACGACGCCGTCGCCCTCGCCGATCACCACGGTGTCGCCGGGCTTCGCGCCCGTCTTGAAGAGCTGCTCCTCCACACCGAGCTTGGCGAGGCGGTCCGCGAGGAAGCCGACCGCCTCGTCGTTCGTGAAGTCCGTCTGCTTGACCCAGCGCTCGGGCTTCTCGCCGAGGACGCGGAAGAGAGGCAGGGCATCCTTCTCCTCGTGGCGGATCCTGAACGATGCGGCATTGACGCCGCGGGGGCGCAGCACGGGGGCTTCGACCCGCGGCGGGGCGGTGGCCACCGCCTTGCGGGCGTTCTCGACGATCTCCGCCATGGCGAACCCGAGCTGACGCAGGCCCTCATGGCTGGAGGCGGACACCTCGAAGACGCGGTAGCCGCGCGCCTCGAGCTCGGGGCGGACGAAGCCGGCCATGTCCTTGCCGTCGGGCACGTCCACCTTGTTGAGCGCGATCAGGCGTGGACGCTCGTTCAGGGGGACGACGTCGCCGTCGGGTCCGGCGAAGCTCATGTCGACGGCGTACTTGTCCAGTTCGCCTTCGATGATCGCGAGGTCGTTGAGCGGGTCGCGGTCGGTCTCGAGCGCGGCGCAGTCGAGCACGTGCACCAGGGCGGCGCATCGCTCCACATGGCGGAGGAAGTGGTGACCGAGGCCCTTGCCCTCGCTCGCACCCTCGATGAGGCCGGGGACGTCCGCGATGGTGAAGCGCGTGGACCCGGCTTCGACGACGCCGAGGTTGGGCACGAGGGTGGTGAAGGGGTAGTCCGCGATCTTCGGGCGGGCGGCAGACATGGCGGCGATGAGGCTGGACTTCCCGGCCGAGGGGAAGCCGACGAGGGCGATGTCCGCGATGGACTTGAGCTCCAGGACGACGTCACGCTCGTCCCCGGGGATGCCGAGCAGCGCGAAGCCGGGGGCCTTCCGCTTCTGGGAGGACAGGGCGGCATTGCCGAGTCCGCCCTGGCCGCCGGCCGCAGCGACGAACTCGGTGCCCTCGCCCACGAGGTCGGCGAGCACTTCGCCGTCCTTCGTCTTGACGACGGTGCCGTCCGGGACGGACAGGATCAGGGTCTCGCCGCTCTTGCCGCCCCTCCAGTCGCCCATCCCGTTGCCGCCGTTCGTGGCGTGCCGGTGGGGTGCGTGGTGGAAGTCGAGGAGAGTCGTGGTCTGGTGGTCCACGCGGAGGATGACATCGCCGCCGTCGCCGCCGTTGCCGCCGTCGGGCCCGCCGAGGGGCTTGAACTTCTCGCGGTGGACGGAAACGCAGCCGTGGCCACCGGTGCCGCCGGATACGTGCAGGACTACGCGGTCAACGAAGCTCGCCACGTTGATCTCCTTCTACAAATGCTTCACTGTGCCGAGTCTAATCGGCTTAAAGAAAGGTGGGGCGAGCCGTAGAGGCTCACCCCACCCGAAATGCCTGGTGTACCGTGCGCAGAATTACTCTGCTGCGGCGCCCACGATGTTGACGACCTTGCGTCCGCGGCGCGTGCCGAACTCCACGGCACCTGCCTCGAGTGCGAAGAGGGTGTCGTCGCCGCCGCGGCCGACATTGGCGCCCGGGTGGAAGTGGGTGCCGCGCTGGCGGACGATGATCTCGCCGGCCTTGACGACCTGGCCACCGAAGCGCTTCACGCCGAGGTACTGGGCGTTGGAGTCGCGGCCGTTGCGAGTGGAGCTTGCGCCCTTTTTATGTGCCATGGGTTATGCCTGCCTTCGCTGGAATGTTCTACGGAACCGATCGATAGCCCGAAGGGACTACGCGATACCTGTGATTTTTACGCGGGTCAGTTCCGAACGGTGACCCTGGCGCTTCTTGTAGCCGGTCTTGTTCTTGAACTTCTGGATGACAATCTTCGGTCCACGAAGATTCTCGACGATCTCGGCAGTGACGGTGACCTTTGCGAGGTCCTCCGCTGCGGAGGTGATCTTGGCGCCGTCTACCAGAAGGAGGGCGGGGAGCTTGAACGTGCTTCCAGCCTGACCGGTGACGCGGTCAAGGGTAACGAGGTCTCCTACAGAAACCTTTTCTTGGCGGCCGCCTGCGCGGACAATCGCGTACACCACTTGGGAACTCACTTCTCTCGACAATCTTGACTTCTGATGAAAAAACTAGGGTGCGCCTCGACAGCAATCCTGAGGTTGCTCTGCGCGCCTGCCCCGCTCCGTGTCCATGACACCGAACCCTGGGGCCACTGGCGTCGTCAGGATCTGACGGGTCAGAGCCCTGGCGGATACCCACGGACATGCCGGTTAACAGGCGGATGCACCGAGGGTCAAGATTACGGCAGTACCTCCTCTTCCCGCAAATCAGCGGTTGGTCGATCGACGTGCAGCTCCCGCCCCGGTGTGACGCGCCTCCCCCGGATTCGCCGCATGCGTCAGTAGGCAGAACCGCCGATCTCCTCGATACGCCCGCAGCGTCGGCAGGCTCGAGCAGTGCAGATCGCTGCCGGGTTGCTCGTCATCGGGTGCCCCCTCCGGGTCACCGCTCATCCGCCGTCCCGGGACAGGAGCCGGCCGTGCCGCTGCGGGCGAGAAAGGGGCGGGACACGGCCAGGACGGCGTGGAGGGCGAAGGCGAGGCTTGTGCCGATCCGGGTCCGCGCGACCGGCGTTCCGTTGCGTTTATGAGAATCGTTCTCATATAGTGGACGCCATGCATCTCATCCTCGTCACGTCCCTCGATGGACTCAGCCGCAACAGCGCGGTGTTCGCCCTTGCGGGAGGCTCTGCTGGTACTCCCGTGGTCCTGCACGATCTGCTCGACGACGGCGTGGTGGCCCGTCGGGTACATGTGGGAGGCGACGTCACCGAGCGGGCGTCGATGGTCCTCGACCACGGATGCCTGAGCTGCACGGTCCGGTTCGATCTCGCGCCGACGCTCCTGCGCCTGGCCGAGGAGGGTGCCACCCGCGCGATCGTCGGGCTGCCGCCCGGAACCACGGCCGAGAACGCGATCGACGGACTCGGCACCGTCGCACCGCGGGCGTTCACCGTGGAGACCGTGGCCCTGGCTGTCCGGCCGGAGGACGTGGAGGACCAGCTGTGGGACCAGCACACCCTGTTCGCCTCCGGCTACACCGCGGTACCGGAGGACTCCCGCACACCGGGCGAGTTCCTGATCGGCGAACTCCTCTTCGCCGACACCGTCCTCCCCACCACGAGTGAGCTTCTTCCGGAGGATCCGACCCTGCGCAGTCGGGGCCTGCAGCTCGTCGGCGAACTCGCGCCCCACGCCATCGTCGTGGCAACCTCCCGCGCGGCCGCCCCGCCCGGCATGCCCGATGCCGGACGCCCGAGAGCAGGAAACCTCGATGCGCTGGGAGTCCACGACGACGCGATGGCGCGTGCCCGCAGCCTGCCCGGCATAGTGCAGACCCCTGCGACGACGTCGGCCGAGTTCCGCACCGTGCAGTGCCGGGTAGCCCGCCCGCTGCATCCGGAACGGTTCCGCACCGCCCTGGGCGCCATCTCCGAGGGGTGCTGTTTCGTCCGGGGCAACGTCTGGATCGCGGGCGTGGATGCCCGCGTCGCGGTCCAGGGAGTGGGCCCGCGGATCTCCCTGATCGACGGCGGCGCCTGGAGTGCCGATGCGCGGCACGGTCAATGGAGCAGGGGTACGCACCTGGCCCTCACCGGCGACGAGCTGGACGACGACGACATCATGACCCTGCTGGAAGCCTGCGCCCTCACCGACGAGGAACTGCTCGTCATGGGCGCAGGCACTCCGGCCCCGACGACCCGGAACACGACCCGCACCACCCACCCCGAAGGAGCACCATGAAGGTCCGCAATTCCCTCCGAGCCCTCAAGAAAGTCCCGGGCGCGCAGATCGTCCGGCGACGCGGCAGGACATTCGTCATCAGCAAGAAGAATCCCCGCATGAAGGCCCGGCAGGGTTAGGGCGGTGATGACGTGACGCCCGAACGCGAGGAGCGCCCCGGGCCTGGCAGTGAGCGCCGGCCCGCATCCCGTCCCCCACCTAACACCAGCCACCACGGTGCGCCCGAGGAGCCGGCCGGCGTCGTCGTCGCACTGTGCCGTGGCCACCGGTGCGCCGCCCTCACCAAGGCATCCGGCGACGGCGGTCTCGCCGAGTGCGTCGCCCGTTCCTCCGGAGGCGTGCTCGTCGCCGCGCCGTGCATGCAGCAATGTGCCCAGGGGGCGGTCGCGGCCGTCGCACTCCGCACGACCGACAGCGACCTGACCGGTCCGGTGCTCTGGCTCGGCGGTGTCGATGCCGCGGGTCACCTGGCGTCACTCAGCCGATGGATCGATGAGTGGACACCGACCGCCGATACGGGGCGGGTGCTGCCCGCCGAGCTGCGGAGCACGCTTCTCGGGGTCGGCCCGCCGGTCCGCCTCCGCACGCACGCGGAAACCTGACCGAGGCGCACGGCGTCATGCGCTGCCCGACATGCGCGCCTTCCCGTTCGCGGCCCCCGGGCAGACGAAAGGGCCGGAGTCCTTTGCGGACTCCGGCCCTTTCCGGTCGGACGGTCCTGCCGCCCGGGTGATCCCTACAGCTCGGAGGCGGGCACTCCGACGCCGAAGATCAGCGGCTCGGCGGCGGGAGTCTCCGGCTTCACCGTCGGCGCCGTGGCCTTCGCCATGTGCCTCGATCCGGCCGGCTCGACGGCGGGTTCCGCACCCTGCGTCTCGATGGCCGTATCCGCTGCGCCCTGAGCGCTGCGGGCCACTCGGCGCCGCGGACGCGCCGCGCGGGCGGTGCCACCGGCGGGAGGCGCGGCGACCGCCGCCCGTGGGGCGCCCGCCGGTTCGACGGTTCCAGCGGCCGCCGGTTCCGTGGGGGGCGTCTCCGCGGGCGCCGGGTCGGTCGGCTCGCGCCCGTCGACGGATTCCGCGCCGGCAGGCCTCCGGTTGAAGGCCTCGCTCAGACTGTCGAGGGTCAGGCGCGTGGCCGGGGCCTCGACGTCCTCCTGGACGGCCGGTCGGCGACCTTCGGCGCGGGGCAGGGTGACCGTCTCACCGTTGATCGTCAGGACAGCCTCCGTCACCTGGACCTCCGGCTCGGGGACGTCCTGCCGGGACGGCTCCTCGTGGGCGTGGTGGGTCGCGGCGGCGATGCTCGCCAGGGCAGCGCGGGCGGCCTCGGCCTTCGCGGCGCGGTCGGGGCTCTCGACCACGGGCGCCGGGACCTGCGCGGGGGCCTCGTCCTGCTGCCCCCCGCGGCCACGGTTGCGCTTGCGCTCGTTCCTGGACGGCTTGTCCTGGCGCGGCTGCTGCTGGTTCTCACCGGTGGTGGAGCGGCGGTGTTCCACGGGCTCCATGTAGGTGACGACGCCGCGTCCAGCACAGTGCTCACAGTCCTCGCCGAAGACCTCGAGCAGGCCCGTGCCCATGCGCTTGCGCGTCATCTGGACGAGGCCCAGCGAGGTGACCTCGGCGACCTGGTGCTTGGTGCGGTCACGTCCGAGGCACTCCACGAGGCGCCGCAGGACGAGGTCGCGGTTGGCCTCGAGCACCATGTCGATGAAGTCGATGACGATGATGCCGCCGATGTCCCGCAGGCGCAACTGGCGGACCACCTCTTCGGCGGCCTCGAGATTGTTCTTGGTGACGGTCTCCTCCAGGTTGCCGCCGCTGCCGGTGAACTTCCCGGTGTTGACGTCGACGACCGTCATGGCCTCGGTACGGTCGATCACGAGGGACCCGCCGGAGGGCAGGAAGACCTTGCGCTCCAGGGCCTTCGAGATCTGCTCGTCGATGCGGGACGCCGCGAAGATGTCCTCTTCGCCGGTCCACTTCTCCAGCCTGCCCACGAGGTCCGGCGCCACGTACATGACGTACGCCTCGATGGTGTCCCATGCGTCCTCACCCGAGACGACGAGTTTGGAGAAGTCCTCGTTGAAGACGTCGCGAACCACCTTGATGGTCAGGTCCGGCTCGCCGTACAGCAGTTCGGGTGCGAGGGTCTTGGTCGAGCCGGCCTTGCGCTCGATCTCCTCCCACTGCGCGCGGAGGCGGTTGATGTCGTGGGTCAGCTCCTCCTCGCTGGCACCCTCGGCCGCGGTGCGGACGATGACGCCCGCGCTCTCCGGGAGGCGATCCTTGAGGATGCGCTTGAGCCGGTTCCGCTCGACGTCGGGCAGCTTGCGCGAGATGCCCGTCATTGACCCGCCTGGGACGTACACGAGGTAGCGGCCGGGCAGGGAGATCTGGCTCGTGAGCCGGGCGCCCTTGTGTCCCACCGGGTCCTTCGTGACCTGGACGAGAACGGGATCTCCGGACTTCAGGGCGAGCTCGATGCGGCGCGGCTGGCCGTCGAGGCCCGCGGCGTCCCAGTTGACCTCACCGGCGTAGAGCACGGCGTTGCGGCCGCGTCCGATGTCGACGAAGGCTGCCTCCATGCTCGGCAGCACGTTCTGCACCTTGCCGACGTACACGTTGCCGATCAGCGAGTCCTGCTGCGTCCGGGAGACGAAGTGCTCCGCGAGCATCCCGTCCTCGAGCACGCCGATCTGGATCCTGTCGTCCGACTGGCGGACGATCATCTGGCGGTCGACCGACTCGCGGCGCGCGAGGAACTCCGCCTCCGTGATGACCTGGCGGCGGCGGCCGGTGTCGCGGGACTCGCGGCGGCGCTGCTTCTTCGCCTCGAGGCGCGTCGATCCGCGCACGCTGGTCACGCGGTCGGAGACGGGCTCGCTGGCCTGGCGCGGCGCACGGACGCGGGTGACGGTGTTGGGCGGGTCGTCGTCCTCGCCGCCCGTGAGTTCGAGATCCTGGTCTCCGCGACGGCGGCGACGGCGGCGGCGCGACGTGACGCTGGCGCCCTCCTCGGGTCCGTTCCCGTTGGGGCGGTCCTCCGAGTCCTGTCCGTCAGCGTCCTCGGTGCCGGACTCGGTCTGGCCCGCATCAGCCCGGCTGCGGCCCCTGCTGCGACGGCTGCGGCGCGAGCGGCGGCCGGATTCCTCGGACTCGCCCTCTTCCGCCTCCGCGTCCTCGCGCGGCGGCGCGACCTTCACGGAGGGCACGGACACCGTGGTGAGATCCGGCGCATGGAACAGGAGGGACAGCGGCGACTCCGGGATGGAGAACGGGTCGAGGCGGCCGCCGTCGGTGGGCTCCTCCGACTCCGTGGCGTCCGCGGCGTCGACGCCCTCGGCGGCGTCCGCTGCGTTCCCGGCCTCGGTGGCAGCGGGGGCACCGTCCGCGGCGGTGGCAGCCCCGGCGGCAGGGGCGTCCCCTGCCGGCCCGTCCTGCTCCGCGGGCTCCGCGGCGCGGCGGCTGCGGCTCCTGCCGGAGGCGCGGCGGGTACGGCTCGGCTTCTCCTCGACGGCGGCCTCGGCGGCTGCATCCGCCCCGACAGCCGGTTCCTCGGTGCTCTCGACAGGGCTCTCGACAGGGCTCTCGACAGGGCTCTCGACAGGGCTCTGGCCGGTGCTCCCGGCAGTGCTCTCGGCGGGTCGCGCGGGTCCGGCGTCGGCGCTGGCAGCCCGACGGCGGGTGCGGGGCGCCCGCGCGGGGGCGGCGGGAGCGTCAGCAGGGGTGCCGGCGGGGGTGTCGGTGGGGGCCGCGGCGTCGGGCGATCCGGTACCTGCGGCCTGCGTCCCGGCACCCGCCGGTTCGGTCACGGCGGGCTCCGCCGGCATGTCGGCGGTCGGCGCTGCTGCGGGCTCGACGGCGACCGCGCGGGCGGGTCCTGCCTCGGCGCTGGCAGCCCGGCGGCGGGTGCGGGGTGCGCGGGCCGGTGCGGCGGGGGCGTCGTCGGACCCTGCCGGCGTCGCCTCTGCGGCGTCCGCAGCGCTGTCGCCGGCGGTCTGATCGGTCACGACGACCGGCTTGCGCACGCGCGTCGCCCTCTTGCGGATCGGCGCGGCGGTTTCCTCGGGCGTATCGGCGGCAGCAGTGATGGGGGCATCGGCCCCGCCGGTTGCCGCGGCGTCGGGCGCCGCCTGCGGCGCCGTGGGTGGCGCTCCGGCCGGGGCACTCGCCGTGCGGCGCTTCCTCGGGGTCTTCGCCGGTGCGGCCGGGGCACCGGGGTCCTGCACGGAGGCGGATGCTTCCGCTGCTGCCTGGTCGTTCGTCTGCTGTTCTGACTGATCCATGAGGTGCTCGCTCCAGGCCCCTGCGGCACCGGCCACATTCCAGCGCCCTCGGGGGCGGTATGTCGGCCGGCTGCGGGCCTTTCGCCCGGCGGCCGGCCGGAAGTCGATGTCATGTCGTCCGAGGTCGCACCGTCATGGGGGTGCTGAATCACTCGACGACCAGTGGCGCTTTTCCAACTCGACCGTCGCGGTGGACGGTGGGTCCCGCCGGCGGATTCCGCCTACTTCCGCCGACGGGCGGACTCGGTAGGACGGGAGCATCGCTTGCGGAACGGAAGCCTGTCACTGGACCGGCGGGGGAATGTGGTTCCCTCGCCAGCCTTCGTCATTGTCTCACACCGCCCTTCGAAAGAGACGTCCCCCACGCCGCCCCGGAGAAGCGCCAGGGAGCGGCCGGGGGTCAGCTGCGCGGGAACTGGTCCGTGGCGGGAGCGTGGTCACCGGCGAGCGGACGGGCCACGGGGACCTTCGTGCCGAGGACCTGCGCGACGACGTCGTGCGTGATCTTCTGCGCGGTCAGTCCGACGCGCGCGAGGACCTGGCTGCGCGAGCCGTGGTCGAGGAACTCGACCGGGAGGCCCACCTCGTTGAGTGCGGTGTCCACGCCCGCCGAGCGCATCTCCTGACGGATCCTGGACCCCACGCCTCCGGCGCGGACGCCGTCCTCGATCACGATCACGATCCGATGTTCGGCGGCGAGGTCGATCACGGACCGGCGGACCGGGAGAAGCCAGCGGGGATCGATGACGGTGGAGCTGATGCCCTGCGCGCCCAGCCTGTTCGCCACGTCGAGCGCCAGCTCGCTCATGGCGCCCACGCTGACGATCAGGACGTCGTTGGTGCGGGAGCCGGCGGGCCGGCGAGAGAGGACGTCGACGCCGTCGTCGAGACGCTCGACGGCCTCCACCTCGGCGCCCACGGAACCCTTGGAGTACCGCACCACGGTGGGGGCGTCCGAGACGGCGACGGCCTCGCGCAGTTCCTCACGCAGCCGGGACGCGTCCCGGGGTGCGGCGAGGTGCAGTCCGGGAATGGCCTGCAGCAGGGCCATGTCCCACATGCCGTGGTGACTCGCGCCGTCGGGCCCCGTGACGCCGGACCGGTCGAGGACCACCGTCACGCCTGCCTTGTGCAGGGCGACGTCCATGAGGAGCTGGTCGAAGGCCCGGTTGAGGAAGGTGGCGTAGAGGGCGATGACGGGGTGGAGTCCGCCGTAGGCCATACCGGCCGCGCTGGTGACGGCGTGCTGCTCGGCGATGCCGACGTCGAACACGCGGTCGGGATGGCGGGCGGCGAAGCGTTGCAGACCCACGGGAATCAGCATGGCCCCGGTGATGCCCACGATGTCGGGGCGCTCGTCGGCGATATCGGCGATCTCGTTCGCGAAGACGGAGGTCCAGGACTGCGACCCGGCGCCGTCCACGGGTTCGCCGGTCTCCGGATCGATGATGCCGACGGCGTGGAACTGGTCCGCCTCGTGGGCCCGGGCGGGCGCGTAGCCGTGGCCCTTCTCGGTGATCGCGTGCACGATCACCGGTCCCTCGTACTTCTTGGCGAGCTGCAGGGCCTGCTCGACGGCGGACTGGTCGTGGCCGTCCACGGGTCCCACGTACTTCATGCCGAGATCCTCGAAGAGGCCCTGTGGCGCCCACCAGTCCTTGACGCCCTTCTTGAGGGCGTGCAGGCTCTTGTAGCTGAACTCCCCGATCGGGCCGCCGTTCTGCATGCCGTTCTTGACCCGGTCCAGCGTGCGTTCGTAGACGCGGTGCGTCCGCACCGAGTCGAGGGTGGGTCGCAGCGACGCGAGGTAGTCGGCGACGCCCCCGATGGTCGGGGCGTACGAGCGCCCGTTGTCGTTGACCACGATCACCACGCGGCGCCGCTTGTCCGCGGCGATGTTGTTGATGGCCTCCCATGCCATGCCGCCGGTCAGGGCGCCGTCGCCCACGAGGACCACGGTGTAGCGGTCGCCTTCGCCGCTGAGGACGCGGGCCCGTGAGATGCCGTCCGCCCAGGAGAGCGAGGACGACGCGTGGGAACTCTCGACGATGTCGTGCACCGATTCCGCGCGTGAGGGGTACCCGGACAGGCCGCCCTCCTGCCGGAGCGTGCTGAAGTCCTGGCGCCCGGTGACCAGCTTGTGCACGTAGGACTGGTGGCCCGTGTCGAAGATGATGCTGTCGCGTGGCGAGTCGAAGACACGGTGGATGCCGAGGGTGAGCTCGACGACCCCCAGGTTGGGGCCGAGGTGGCCGCCCGTGCGCGAGACGTTGCTCACCAGGAAGGAGCGGATCTCCTGTCCGAGGGCCGTCAGTTGCGCGTCGCTGAGCTTGCTCAGGTCCTGCGGGCCGTGGATCGTCTCCAAGAGTCCCATCCGCGCCTCCTTGGTTGGTTCGGCGGGGCGGCCTGGCAGCCCCGGTGGTCCTTAACTCTAACGTTCGGGGTCCCGGCAGGGTGCCATTGACGGTCGCCCGCCTCAGGCGGAGTCCTCCCCACGTCAGGCGGGAGGCAGGAGCCGTGCGAAGGATTCCATGTGATGCGTGTGGGGGTACAGGTCGAAGACCCGCAGGGTGTCGAGCGACCACCCGGCGGCGAGGAAGTAGCCGAGGTCGCGGGCGAAGGATGCGGGGTCGCAGGAGACGTACCCGACCACCCTCGGGTTGGCCTCGACGATCTGCCGGACCACCTTCCTGCCGGCGCCGGCGCGCGGCGGGTCGAGCAGGACGCCGTCGAGGGGTCCGCTCCGGTGCGCGAGCACGGCGTCCACCCGGCCCTGGACGATCGAGACGTGGTCGGAGCCGTGGAGGTTGCGCTTCGCGTCGCGGCTCGTGCCCGGCGATCCCTCGACGGACAGCACCGAGCCCTCCGGCCCGACGGCCCGGGCGAGCGGCACGGTGAAGAGCCCGGCGCCGGCGTAGAGGTCGGCGAGGTGCTCGCCGGCCGCGGGCTGCAGCCCGTCGAGGACCGCCGTGACCAGGGCCTCCGGCGCGCCCCGGTGGATCTGCCAGAAGCCGGCGCCCGTGACACGGTAGTCGAGGCCGAGCACGCTCTCCTGGAGCCAGGTGCGGCCCGTGAGCCGCTGCACCTGCCCCGATTCGGGATCGAGGACGCCCACGGACGCTCCGTCGATCGAGGACGCGACAGCAGCGACGCGCCGCGGCGAGGTCCGCGCAGCCGGAACGAGCAGCACGAGCGGCTCTCCCCCGCCGGACGGCACGGCCACGTCGACCCGGTCGATGCCCGTCAAATCCAGCGTCCACAGGCGGAGCCCGTTCACGGCGGCGACCGCCAGGGGCATCTCGCGGACCGGGACGACGTCGTGCGAGCGGTGCAGGTGCATGGCGAGGCGTCCGGCGCGGTCGACGGCGAAGGCCGTGCGGGTGCGCCACCCGAGACCGTCCGCAGTCTCCCCCGGCGCCGCCAACACGGTGACCGGCCGGTCGACCGCCGCCAGGCGTGAGAGTTGCTCCGCGAAGACGGCGCCCTTGAGCCGGCGCTGTTCCTCGAGGGCGATATGGCCGAACTCCGCCCCGCCGACCGCAGCACGTCCGCGGTCCGCGGCCTTGAGGGCGTCGGCGAGGGACCAGGGGTGGGAGACCCGGGCGGGTGAGGCCGCGAGCACCTCGACGACCTCGGCGCGCCAGAAACTGGCCGCGCGGTCCGTCTCGGTGAACCGGACGCGGACGCGCTCGCCCGGCAGGGCGTGCCGGACGAAGACGACGCGGCCCTCGTGCCGGGCCACGAAGTGACCGCCGTGCGCGGGCTTCCCGACGGTCAGCTCGGCGGTCGGCGCGGCGGTGCCGGACCCGCTGGCCTCCGCTGCCGGATCGGGCCCCCCTTCCGGCGTCGAGGGGTCGGAGGCTCGGTCGGTGTCGCTCATGGGGCTTCTTCCTACTTCATGTCCTGGTAGATCCGGGCCGCGTCGGAGGACGCGAGCTGCCACGGCACGCTGGCGACCATCACTCCGGGCACGAAGTGCAGCCGCGCCTTGATGCGCAGGGCGGTCTGGTTGTGCACCAGCTGCTCCCACCACTTTCCCACCACGTACTCGGGGATGTAGACCACGATCAGGTCGCGGGGGGAATCCCTGCGCATCGACCGGATGTACTCGAGGATCGGGGTGATGGTGTCGCGATAGGGCGAGGCGAGCACCGTGATCGGCACCGGGATCTCGAACCTGTCCCAGTCGGCGAGGGTGCGGCGCGTCTGGTCGGGGTCGACGTCGACCGTGATGGCGTCGAGCCGGGACGGCCGCGACGCGCGGGCGAAGGCCAGGGCGCGCAGCACCGGCTTCCGCACGTTGGAGACGAGGATCACGGCGTGGACCCGGCTGGGCAGCGCGCGCAGGCGGACGGCGTCGTCGATCGCGAGTTCCGCCGCGACGGCGTCGTAGTGCCGTTTGATGGCGCGCATCAGGACGAACAGGACCGCCATCGCGAGCACGGCGATCCAGGCGCCGTATTCGAACTTGGTGACGAGGACGACGACGAGGACCGCTGCCGTGAGGCCGAAGCCGAGCGCGTTGATGGCCCGGGACTTGTGGATGGCCCACCGCTTCTGCGCGCCCACGGTGCTGCGGAGGATCCTGTTCCAGTGCCGGATGAGCCCGAACTGGCCGACCGTGAAGGAGACGAACACCCCGATGATGTACAGCTGCACCAGGGCGGTGACGTCCGCCCTGAACACGAGGATGAGGACGACGGCGCCCAGCCCGAGCGCGATGATGCCGTTGCTGAAGGTGAGGCGGTCCCCCCGGGTGCGCAGCTGCCGCGGCAGGTAGCCGTCGGTGGCGAGGATGGACGCCAGGACGGGGAAGGCGTTGAAGGCCGCGTGGCCGGCGAGCATCAGCATGAGCGCCGTCGCGGCGACGACGAGGTAGAAGACCGGCGAGCCCGCGTCGAAGACCGTGCGGGCGAGCTGGCTGACCACGGGCGCCTGGATGTAGTCCCCGGGGACCGGCCCGCCGTCGAGCCGCAGCTGCGCCGCGGGGTTCTGCACCACGTGCACGCGGGTGGCGTTCGCGAGGTAGATGACGCCCGCGAGCATGGCGGAGGACACGAGGCCGAGGACGAGGAGCGTCGTCGCCGCGTTGCGTGAGCGCGGCTTCTCGAAGCGCGGCACGTTGGAGCCCGGGCCCTCCAGCCCCGTGAGGGCGGCAGCGCCCGCGGAGAACGCGCGGAGGATCAGGAGCCCGCCCGCGAGCCCCACCAGGCCGGCGTCGAACGCGGCGTCGGGCACGATCTCGAAGCGCGCGCTCGGGGCGTCGGCCAGGGTCCCGGTGAGCGCCTGCACGGTGCCCGTGACGCACAGGGCGAGGATCCCGGCCAGGAAGCCATAGGTGACGACGGCGCGGGCGCGGACGCCGCGGGTGATGCCGCGCAGGTTCAGCAGCACGAGCACCGCGACGCCGACGACGGCCAGCGTCACGCGCAGGTCCTCCAGCGCCGGGGCGATCGAGACGACGTACTGCGCCGCCGCCGAGACGGACACGGCGACGGTGAGCAGGTAGTCGATCATCAGCGCCGAGGCCACGGTGGTGCCCGCGCGGGGTCCGAGGTTCCGCTTCGCGATCTCGTAGTCGCCGCCGCCGGCGGGATAGGCGCGGACCGCCTGGCGGTAGGAGGCGACGACGACGAGCAGGACCGCGATGACGGCGAGGCCCACCCACGGCGAGATGGCCACAGAGGCGACCCCGGCGAGGGCGAGCGTCAGGAGGATCTCGTCCGGCGCGTAGGCGACCGACGACAGCGCGCTGGCCGAGAACGCGGGCAGGGCGAGGCGCTTCGGCAGGCTCCTGTTCCTCAGCCTGTCGCTGGCGAACGGCTTGCCCACCAGCACCCGCTTGACGGCCTCGAGAAAAGTCAGCACAGCCCAAACACTAGCGCGTCCGGGCGTCCGGCCAGCCACTAGGCTTGGTGGTGGTACGGCAGGGAACGGCAGCATCTACACCAAGAATCAGGGGTGCCCTCGGTGGCTCATTTTGTGATCATGGGTTGTGGCAGGGTGGGCGTCAGCCTCGCCCACACGCTCGACGAATCGGGTCACTCGGTGGCGATCATCGACCAGGACGACCGCGCGTTCCGCCGCCTCCGTGCGTCCTTCGGCGGCCGCAAGGTCACGGGGGTCGGCTTCGACCGGGAGACCCTCAAGCACGCCGAGATCGAGAACGCCTACGCGTTCGCGGCGGTGTCCAGCGGCGACAACTCGAACATCCTCGCGACACGCGTGGCGCGCGAGACGTTCCACGTCCCCCACGTGGTGGCCCGCATCTACGACCCGGGACGCGCGGAGATCTACCAGCGCCTCGGCATCCCCACGGTCGCCGCGGTGCGCTGGAGCGCCGATCAGGTGCTCCGACGGATCCTGCCGGAGCAGACCATCAACGGCGACTTCCGCGAGACCTCCGGTCGGCTGATCCTCGCCGAACTCGCGCTGAGCGACGCCTGGCTGGGGAAGTCGCTGAGGACCATCGAGGCCGCGAGCGGAGTGCGCGTCGCGTACCTGACGCGCTTCGGCGAGGGCATCCTGCCCGCCCAGGACACGAGCTATCAGCAGGGCGACATCCTGCACGCCATGATGAAGACGACGGCGACGGACGAGATCGGGCGCATCCTCGCCACCGCGCCGAAGGAGGAGAACGAATGAGGGTCGTCATCGCCGGGGCCGGGAGCGTCGGCTCGTCGATCGCACGGGAGCTGCTCGGGAACAAGCACGAGATCCTGCTCATCGACGAGAAGCCCGAGGTGATCGGCCGCAGCGGACTGAAGGGGGCGAAGTGGCTGATCGGGGACGCGTGTGAGCTCACGACCCTCAAGGACGCCCGGCTCGACGAGGCCGACGTGGTGGTGTCGGCGACCGGCGACGACAAGGTGAACCTCGTGGTATCGCTGCTCGCGAAGAGCGAGTTCGGGGTGGGGCGCACGGTCGGGCGGGTGAACAACCCGAAGAACGACTGGATGTTCGACGACTCGTGGGGTGTCGACGTGGCCGTCAATACGCCACGGCTCATGACGGCCCTCGTGGAAGAGGCCGTGGAGATCGGCGACCTCGTGCGCCTGCTGACGCTGCAGGCCGGGGTGTCCTCGATCGTGGAGTTCACCGTCCCCCAGGACTCCCCGCTCATCGGCGAGACGATCGGCTCCCTCAGGCTCCCGGAGGACTGCGCCGCGGTCGCCATCCTGCGCGACGACTCCCCCATCACCCCCAGCCCGGACGACCTCGTGGAGGGTGGCGACGAGCTGTTCTTCCTCGCCGCCATCGCCGCGGAGGACGAGCTCCGGGTGGCGCTCGCCGCCCGGAAGGACGACGACCGGGCCGACGAGGACTAGCCGGCCGCGGACGGCCCGTCGGCGGTGACCGGGCGGGGACGCGAGACGATCCACGCGAGCCAGAGGCCGAGCGCGTACAGCGGCAGGCCCATCGCCACACGCGTGGAGCCCAGTGCCGCGACGTTCCCGGCCAGATAGAGCGGAACCTGCACGGCCAGACGCAGCGCCAGGACCGCCACGATGATCCAGGTGGCGGTGGCGTAGGCCCGGACGCGTGCGGGGTCCTTCCGCCAGTCGATGCCCTCGTTGCGGAGGAAGCCGAAGAGCAGGCCGGCGAAGGGCCACCGCACCAGCACCGAGGTGACCATCGCGATGATGTATCCCCCGTTGATGAAGAAACCGGGCAGGAAGAAGTCCTCCGCGTTGCCGGTGCGCATCGCGACGACGGCGCAGAACGCCACACCGATGAGTCCGGCGAGGGCCTGTGTCAGCGGTGTCCTCGACACGAGGCGGAGGACGGTGAAGACGGCGGAGACCGCCAGCGCCGCGACGAGGGAGACCGTGAGGTCCCGCGTGACCGTGAAGAGGATGGTGAAGACCAGCCCTGGCGCGATGCTCTCGGCGAGCCCCTGGACACCACCGACGGAGGACAGGACGTCGATCTGGCCCGAGTCGGTGCGCTTCACCCCGGACTTCGCGGCGTACTGCATGGCGAGATCCGACGCGGTCGGCCCGGCCTGCGGGACGGCCGGCTGATGCTCGGGCGGTCGGGCTCCGTCGGTCCCAGACGTCCGCTGGGCGTCGGGGTCCTCGGTCGGCTGGCTCATGGGTGTCTCATCCGTTCTCGTCGGGGCGGCCGATGATCTCGTAGCGCGGGTTGTACACGGTGGGCGTGTCGTCCACCGTGGCGAGCATGCCCTCGAACCGCAGGCCGACTCCCGCCTCGACGCCGGGCACGCGCCGCTGGCCCATCCAGATGATCCGGACGGTCTTCCGCGCGCCGTGCCAGTCGATCCGGGTGAGGACGCTGAAGGACGGCGGGGCCGTGACCGGCGCGAGGGTCAGGCTGGTCACCACACCGCGGGCCTTGATCCTGCCGCGCTGCGGCAGCGCGACCGGGGCGGGTCCGGGGGCGTGGCCCGCTCCGGACGGGTCGGCGGGACCGCGCCCGTGCCTCAGGGCGGGCACGACGGTCAGCGGGTCTCGGTGATCTCGGGGCCGCGCTCGAGCGGATTCAGATCGGGGCGTGCGGGAGCGGGGGCTGCCGGAGCGCCCGCGGCTGCCGCGGCGGCGTCCTTGGGCAGCCTGAGCGGCAGCAGTTCACGCGGCGGGAGGGGGTGGTCGCCGCGGACCACGACGACGCTGCGGAAGAGCTGCTCCATGGGTGCCGCGGCGGTCGGCTCCAGTGCGGCGGGGCCACCGAAGACTCCGCGCAGGAACCAGCGCGGGCCGTTGATGCCCACGAACCGCGCCACCCGGTATCCGGCCTGGCCGTCGGGTGTCTGCGCGGGCAGCTTGGCGAAGAGTTCGGTGCCGAGCCTGCCCGGCCGCTCCTCGACGGTGCCGCCCTGGGATCCTACCGAGACGCCGATCTGCTCCCGGATCTCGTCCCACAGGCCCTCCGTCTTCGGGGCCGCGAAGGCCTGGAGCTGGAGGGTGGACCCGCCCAGGTCGAGGGTCACGGCGATGACGCGCTTGCTGCGCTCCTCGACCTCGAGCCGCAGCTGCAGCCCCTCGGCCGCATTGATCCGCAGCGCGCCGAGGTCGATGTAGCCGCTCGTGGTGTCCTGCTCGGAGAGGTCGAACGGCCCCTGGGCGGTGCGATCATAGTCCGCGCTGGCCACGAGGGCGGCGGCCTGCGGGGCGCCGGGTGCGGCCGCACCGGCATCGGCGGGTCCGACGGCCGGCGCAGCGTCCGCCGGCTCACCGGGCGCCGCCGTGGCGTCCTGGTGCTGCTCCGGCGCGTCGACGGCGTCGTCCTGCTTCTTCTTCCTGGGGCGCCCAAAAGCCATGTCCGGGCTCCTTTCCTGGTGGCGTGATCGAGTTGGTGAGATCTTCGGTGGTCGTTGCCGCGAGACGGAGGAGGGCCTCAGCCACCCGAGGGCGTCACGACGGCAGCCGGGGCCGGAGCTCCGAAGCCACCGGTCGAACCGAAACCACCGGTGCCGCGGGCGCTCTCGGGCAACCGGTCGACCACGGCGAAGGTGGCACGCTCCACGCGCTGGATGACCAGCTGGGCGATCCTGTCGCCCCGCGAGAGGCGGACCGGTGCCTGGAGGTCGGTATTGAGGAGGCAGACCTTGATCTCTCCGCGGTAGCCGGCGTCGATGGTCCCCGGGGCGTTGACGATCGTCAGGCCGTGCCGGGCCGCGAGACCGGACCGCGGGTGCACGAGGCCCACGTGGCCCGGTGGGAGCGCCATCGCCACGCCGGTGGGGACGAGCGCGCGTTCGCCCGGCGCGAGCACGAGGTCGACGGCGGTGCGCAGGTCCGCGCCCGCGTCGCCGTCGGTGGCGTACGCCGGAGGCTCGAGGCCGTCGTCGAGCATCAAGATCTGGACCGGGAGGTCCTGCTGTGTACCCATGAACTGCATCTCCAACGCGAGCTATCCGGTGGCCAGCACCCCACTTTAGCGTCTTTGCCCGAACCCCACCTGACAGTGGCGCCACCGTCCGGGGCCGGGACCGCGCCGGGGCCTCGACGCGACGGGCCGGGATGAGAGGGCGGTCAAAGGATGGAATGCTGGTGTCATGTCCAGCGCGCCCGGGGAAGCACCCCAGAACACACCCGACCAGACCGTCCTCTACGACGAGCGGCTGTGGCCCTCACCCTGGATCTGGCTGATCGCGGCAGGGTTCTCTGCGGCGACGATCATCATGTTCGCGCCCATCTCGATGGTCGTCGGCTACGCGGTCGCGCTCGTCGTCGCGATCATCGTCTTCACCCTGCTCATCCTGTCCACGCCGCGGATCACGGTCACCCCCACTACCCTCACGGTGGGCCGGGCGACCATCGAGCGCCAGTACCTCGGGGCGGTCGAATGGTTCGGTGGCGAGGACGCCACCTACCAGCGCGGCCCGGGCCTGCACGGCCTCGCCTACCTGTGCATCAGGGGCTGGATCTCGCCGGTCGTGAAGATCGAGGTCACGGATCCCGAGGACCGCACGCCCTACTGGCTCGCGTCCTCGCGCCGCCCCGAACGCCTCGTCGCCGCGCTGACCGGCTGAGTTCAGCCCTCGCAGTCCATGCAGTAGAGCTGCCCGTCCCGGTCGAGGGCTATCTGCGAGCGGTGCCGGACCAGGAAGCAGGAGGCGCAGGTGAACTCGTCGGCCTGGGCCGCGAGGATCTGCACCGAGATCTCCTCGCTGGAGAGATCCGCCCCGGGCAGGTCGAAGGAGTCCGCGGCCGCGAGCTCCTCCTCGTCGATCACCACCGTCTGCAGCGCCGCCCGGGCGCCGAGTGCCTTCAGTTCGTCGCTGCGGGTGTCGCCGTCGTCGACCGTCGCCCGTGGCGCGTCGTAGTCTGTCGCCATATCTGCCTTCTCACGCTCCGTACCGTCCGGATTCCTGTCCGGTCATCCGCGGGTCATCTGCCCACGGCTGCCATAACGCTACGGCCTCCCGATTTGTGCCCACGGCAGCGCCGCGGCCCGCCACACCTGATCACGTAGTAGGAATGGCCGCCATTCAGTGGCACAGTTTCACCTAGGAATCATTGTCGGCTGGAGGATTTGATGCAGGAGTTACGCCTGGTGGGTGTCCATGAGGATGGCGGACATCTGCTGTTGAGCGGCGAAGAGGGCACGTCCTACCGGCTGCCCATCGACGACGCGCTGCGCAGTGCGAGCACCCCGGCGGATGCCCCGGCCGCGACGCGCAGTGCGCCCCCGAGCCCGATCCGGACGAAGCCGGCCAAACCGCCGGTCCCGCTGACCCCGCGCGACATCCAGGCCCGGATCCGGATGGGCGCGTCGGCGGAGCAGGTGGCGGCCGAATCGGGCCTCGACCTCGCCCACGTGCAGCGCTACGAGGGTCCCGTGCGCGCCGAGCGTGACTACCTGGCCTACCTCGCGCAGCGCGTCGAGGTCGCCACGCCGCTCCCGAGCCACGACGGCTACCGCTCCGCCTTCGGCGACGACCCCGCCCTCCTCGGCGACATGGTCGCCTACCGCGTCCAGAGCTACGGAGTGGACCCGGCATCGCTCGAATGGGATTCGTGGCGGCGCCAGGACGGGTCCTGGCACGTCGAGGCCTCGTTCGAGCTGCCCGAGGGTTCGACGGTGGACCTGGGCGAGCAGCCCCCCGCGCGATGGACCTACAACCCCACCCGCAAGACCGTCGTGAACGGCAACCGGTGGGCGCAGGTGCTCAGCGAGATCGAGCCCCTCGACGGTCCGCTGCCGGCCCGCCGCCTCAGCGCCGTGGCGGATCGTGTCTTCGACTTCGAGGCGGAGAGCGCCGACGAGGCGCCCGAACCGACCCCCGAGGACCAGGAGGGACTGCTGGACGTCCTGCGCTCACGCCGCGGCCAGCGCCTGGGCACCGACGAGGACGGCGACGACGCCCTCGCGGAACTCCTCACGCGGGGCGGCATCCCGGCCGCCCATCCGAGAGCCGACGACGGGGATCGTGACGCCGGACTCCATGACACCGGAGCAATCGACGGCGGGGATTCGGACCGTGCGGACCGTGCCGATGGGGATTCCGCGGTTCCGGGTCTGGCGCTCGCGCCGCGCATCGGCGACGAC
This sequence comes from Arthrobacter sp. TMS2-4, assembly GCF_054511075.1. Taxonomy (NCBI): domain Bacteria; kingdom Bacillati; phylum Actinomycetota; class Actinomycetes; order Micrococcales; family Micrococcaceae; genus Arthrobacter; species Arthrobacter sp. TMS2-4. Next base: position 12,710 of record NZ_JBTNDI010000013.1, on the reverse strand, counting down.
CTGCTCGACGGCGACGCCGGAACTGGGGAGGAGCCCGCCCAGCACGACGACGGGACGCCGAGGCTCTACGACGGGGTCAGCACGGACACCCGCGAGATCAGCATCTTCGCGCAGCCCTCGCACCGGCTCCAGCCGCCTGCTGAATCCGGGGCGGGACGCGACAGCGGCCAGGCTCCCCGCCCGGCCCGGGACGCGCCCCGGGCTGCCGGGAAGGGCCCGGGCAGGGATGCCGCCAAGGACCCGGCGAAGGACACCGGCAAGGACGTCGCGGATACCGCGGCGGAGCGCCGCAGCAAGCCGAAGCGGTCCAGTGTGCCGAGCTGGGACGATATCGTCTTCGGTCGCAAGGGCGACTGACCCGCGGCTCACCTGGCGCGGTCCGGCCCGTCGGTCAGATCAGGTCGGACTCGCGGACCCGCGGCTCGAACGGTAGCGGCACCTCGTTGGAGTACAGCGACGGCGACGTCCTGGAGGTCTGCCGGCGCATATGGTGCCGGCGGCAGAGTGTCTCATATCCCACCACGGCCTCCCGCTCCCGTCCGCCGGAGGGCGCATCGTCCGCGCGCCGTCGCTCGATCGCGGGGGCGTCGTCGTCGATCGGCTGGTCGACGTCGCCGACCACCATCTGGTCCCCCTCCACCACCATGACGCCGTCCACGGTGCGGGCGTTGTGGGTGGCCCTCTTGCCGCACCAGCACAGCGCCTCCACCTGCAGCACCTGCACGCGGTCGGCCAGTTCGATCAGGCGCTGGGACCCGGGGAAGAGCCTCGTGCGGAAGTCCGAGGTGATACCGAAGCCGAAGACGTCGATGTCCATCTCGTCCACGACGCGCGCCAGCTGGTCGATCTGGTCGACCGTGTAGAACTGCGCCTCGTCGCAGATCACGTAGTCGATGCGCGCGCCCATGGTCTGCCGCAGGGACAGCTCGGTCCAGAAGTCGGTGTCCGGGAAGACCTCGACGGCCGGCACCTGCAGCCCGAGGCGGCTTGAGATCATGGACTCCCCCGCCCGGTCGTGGGAGCTGAAGAGGACGCCGCGGCGGCCGCGGGCCTTGTGGTTGTGGTCCATCTGCAGTGCGAGGGTCGACTTGCCGCAGTCCATGGTGCCCGAGAAGAACAGGAGCTCAGCCACGGCGTGTTCCCTTGCCGCGGCTCCCCCGGGTGCGGCCGGCATCGGCGGGCTTCGCAAGGGTGATGAGGGGGATGTCGCGCTCGGCCCGTGTGAGGGAGCCGTGCTGTCCCACCATCTCGAACGCCGTCGGCTGCACGCGGCGGCCGTCGATGAGGGCGATGCCTTCCCGCGCCAGGACGAGCAGGTCCCCGATGCGGGGCAGCACCTCCTCGCGCACGGGCCCGAAGTAGCCGGCCGCGACGGCCTCGTCCCGCGTCAGGACCCATGCCCTGGACCCGTGGGCCTCATGCCACCGCAGCGCCAGGGCGCCGCGGGCCTCCGCGGGAAGATCCGGAGCAAGATAGAGGTGGAGCATGCGCGGTTCGCCGCCCGTGTGGGCGACCCCCTCGAGGAGATCCGGCTGCGTGGAGTAGTCGATCCGCTGCGGCTCGGGAATGTCCACCATGCCGTGGTCAGCGGTCAGGAGGAGCAGCGTATCTGACGGGACGCGGCGGGCCAGGAGCCTGAGCGCGGCGTCGAGGTCCTCGAGCGCACGCAGCCAGTGCGGGGAATCGACGCCCCACCGGTGACCGGCCTTGTCGAGGTCGTTGACGTAGAAATACATGAGCATGGTCGGCGCGGCGGCCAGGTGCCGGGCGGCTGCGTCGATCTGCGCGTGGATGGTACCCGCCCCGGCGAAGGCCCCGCCGCGCAGCGCCGCGCGCGTCATGGGCGAGGTCTCGAAGCGGGGGTGGCTCACGGTGACGACCGGCAGATGTTCGGCGACCCGCTCGAAGACCGTCGGATGCGGCTGCCAGAGGTGCGGATCGACGGCGGCGTCCCACCGGCCCAGCATGTTGACCACGGTGTCCTGCGCGGGGTCGAGGACGTCGTAGCCGACCATGCCGTGCTGCCCGGGAGGCAGGCCCGTGCCCAGGCTCGCCAGCGATGCCGCCGTCGTCGAGGGGAAGGCGGAGGAGAGGATCCGCGCGGAGGCGAGGTTCTCCCGCAGGAACGGGGCGTGCGCCGCGTACTTCCGCAGCAGCGCCATGCCGAGACCGTCCACCATGACGACGGCGATGCGCCGCGAGGCGGGCAGGCCCAGCGAGTTGGTGAAGCCGCCCACGCCGAGTGCCGCGGCCGAGCTGGTCATCACCTCGGCCACCGTCGACGCGCCGTAGGCAGGCGGAACGGGCAGGGATTCCCTGTGGAGGAAAGGCATCGAGCGGCTACCGCTGGTGGTGGGGCCGGTTGAACCTGCCGGCGAAGCCCGGCTGCCGGCGTGAGGTCACGTCCGGCGCGGCGATGTACCCCCCGGCGACGGGGCTCGCAGTGTTGACCTTGCGCAGCGCCCGGGCGAAACCTTTTGCGTTCTGCACCGCCTGCGCGCCGTCGGCCTCGGCACTGACGCGCAGCACGATGTCCTCCTGCGCCATCGTCCCCGTGAGGCCGTGGTCGGCGTCGCACTGCGGGTCACCGCAGCTGGCCGGGCCGATGTCCAGGCGCTGGCCGCCGGACCACGCGATGGCGAGCGTCATCTCACGGACCTGGTCGGTGGGCTTGTAATCCTGGGGCTGCGCGTAGAGGTAGCTGAGGACCACGGAGCGGATCTGGCTGACGGGCACGGACTCCGTGGAGATCTGCGCCATGACCTGCTCGCCGGCGTCGTCGAGCTGCTGGTCGTCGACGTGCGTGATGACGAGCATGTCCTCGGTGAGCACCAGGACGGTGATGTGGCGGTGCACCTCGGTGCGCTCGAAGTGGGTCTCGAGGTGCGCGACGTGCGAGAGCGGCTCCCGGCCGTCGAGGGCGTCGTGGACGACGTCGGCCACGAGGCGGGGATAGAAGCCCGCCCGCTCGAGCGATGCATCGAGGTCACGCCACTGTGCGGAAAGCGATGGGGTCATGCCCCCAGTTTCCCCCACCGGCCCGCCTCCTGCCTAACCAACCCGGCCACGCGGGCGCCGTCAGTCGCGCATCGCCCGCCGTGCGCTGTCGGTGCGGCGCTGCGGATTGCCGACGTCGATCGCGGCACTGAGCACGGTGAGCCCGGAGGTTGCGACCAGCACGGGATTGAATTCGAGCCGGGCGATCTCCGGGTGGTTGTCCTTCAGCAGCGCCACCCGCGCCACCAGGTCCTCGATGGCCGTGACGTCGGCGGGAGGCAGGCCCTGGTAGCCGAAGAGCTTGCGGGACGCGCGGGGCGCGCGCACGAGGTCGGCGATGTCGCCCGTGCTGAGGGGCGGGACGGCGTGCGCCCAATCGTCGAGCAGGTTGACGGCGTCACCCGCCAGGCCGAAGGAGATGACGGGGCCCATCAGCGGATCCTCGATGGCCCGGAGGCTGCACGCCTGGCCCGAGGGCGCCATGGACTGCACTTCCATACCGAAGCTGCCGAACGGCGCGAGCACCTTCTCCATCAGGGTGATGTTCCTGCGCAGCGACTGGGCGTCGTCGATGTTCAGCCGGACACCGCCGAGGTCGAGCCGGTGGCGCAGGTTCTCGTCCATGGTCTTGAGCGCCACCGGCCAGCCGAGGCGCCCCGCCTCCTCGACCGCTTCGTCGGCGGAGGAGAAGCGGGCGGACGGCTGCAGGCGGATGCCGTAGCAGCCCATGAGCGCCGCGCTCTCCTCCGCGGTGAGGCGCGTGAGTTCGACATCGGCCACCCGTGCCCGCACGTCCGCCAGGATCCCCGTCGCGGCGTCGACGTCGACGCCCGCGGGATCCACGAACTCCCCATGGTCGCGGGAGCGCCAGTGCGAGTACCGGACGACGGCGCCGAGCGCGGCGAGGGCCGCTCCCGGGCTGGGGAAGCATGGCAGCCCGCGCTGGAGGGGCAGCGCGGGTCCGGCCTCCACGGCGGACTCCCCGCCGGCGGGTTCGGCGGGGATGCGCAGGAGATCGGCAGCGGGGTCCGCGGGGCCGCTGGAGCCCGCGGACCCTTCGGGAACGACGGGTGCGGCCGGTGCGGCGGGCACTGCCGCCTCAGCGCCGGACCACGGCGCGGCCACGAGCCCGTCGAGCTGCACCCTGGCATCGAGGATGCCTGTGAAGGACGCGACGACGGGTTTGCCCGCCGCTTCCGCGCACCGCTGGAGACACCCCGCGACGGCCTCCGCGGTGAGGCCGCGCGCAGGCAGCGTGGTGACGATCGCGGCGTGGACCGCCTCGTCGCGCAGCGCCTCCTCCACGGCCGCGGTGAGGGCGGGCAGTGCGACGGACTGTCCCGTGTCGAGCTGCAGCCCGGCCTCCAGCCGTGCCACGGTCATGCCCTGCGACACGACGCCGTCGGCCACCACCTTGCCGAGGGCGGACGAGTTGCTGAACACGGCGATGCCCGGGCCCTCGGGCAGGGGCTGGCTCGCGACGATCTGCGCGATGTCCATGAGCTGCTCCGTCGTCTCGACCCGCATCACCCCGGACTGCCGGAGCATGGAGTCGAGCGCGCCGGGCGGCGCCTGGCTGGTGCGGACGGCGTGGCCGGGCGGGAGCTGGAGTCCCGTGACGTCGGACTTCGCGACGATCACGGGTTTGGTCCGGGCCAGGCGGCGGGCGATCCGGGAGAACTTCCTCGGGTTGCCGATCGATTCGAAGTACAGGCCGACGGCGCGCGTGGTCGGGTCGTCCTCCCAGAACTGCATGGCGTCGTTGCCGGAGACGTCGGCCCGGTTCCCGGCGGAGATCACCGAGGAGACGCCGAGCCCCCGCCGGTGCGCGCTGGCGTAGAGGAGGACGCCGAGGCCCGCGGACTGGCTGAAGAGGGACAGCGCACCGCGCGCCGGCAGTCCGGGCGCCATCGATGCGTTGAGCCGGACCGCGGGGTCCGTGTTCACGAGGCCGAGCGACGCCGGCCCGACCACGCGCATGCCCTGCGCGCGGGCCTTGTGCACGAGGGCGCGCTGCCGCGCCAGCCCGTCGCCGTCGTCGTCCCCGTAGCCCGCCGTGGCGACGAGCAGGCCCTTCACCCCGGCGCGACCGCACTCGTCCACGACGGCCTCGACCTGGTCCTGCGGCACGGCGATGACGGCGAGGTCCACGGGTTCCGGGACCTCCGCGAGCGAGGCGTGGGAGATCATCCCGTGCAGCTCGAAGGCCTCGGGGTTCACGGCGTACACGCGCCCGGTGAACCCGCCGTCGATCAGATGGTCCAGCAGCGCGTAGCCCACGGTCCCCCACTCGCGGCTGGCGCCGATCACGGCCACGGACGACGGCGTGAGGAGCTCCGCCATGCTCCTGGCCTCCGCGCGGTGCTCCCGCGACTCCATCACCGCCTGGGACTTCCGGGTGGGATCGATGTCGAAGCTGAGCATCACCACGCCGTCGTCGAAGTGGCGCTCCACCTCGTAGCCGGCCTCGGCGAAGACCGTGATCATCTTCCGGTTCTCGGGGAGGACCTCCGCGGAGAACCGCCGGATGCCGTTCTCGCGGGCCGCCACCGCGAGGTGCTCGAGCAGGATGGACCCGACGCCGCGCCCCTGATGGTGGTCGGAGACGTTGAACGCCACCTCGGCCTCGAGTGGGTCGTCGAGCCGGTCGTAGCGGCCGATCCCGATGATGTCCCCGCCCCGGACGATGACGAATGCGACCCGGTCGCGGTGGTCCACCTCGGTGAAGCGCCGGAGCTCCTTGGCGCTGAGCCTGGCCTTGTAGGTGAAGAACCGCAGGTAGATGGAGTTCTGCGACTGGCGGACGTGGAACGCCTGGACGGCGTCGGCGTCAGAGGGTGCGATGGGCCGCAGGTGGGCCGTCCCGCCGTCGCGCAGGACGACATCAGCTTCCCAGTATTCGGGGTATTGTCCGTCTGCCACCATAGACTCAGGGTAGTCGGCATCCCCTCGGCCCGGCTGGGACCGCGGGAGGAACCGTCCCCGGGTCGCCGATGCCGGCCGACCACCCCGAACCCGTACCCCTGAGTTGTTGAGGAACCGCCACGCACATGGCCAGGCGCCAGAACTCCGCTCCGCCGGAGGATTTCACCGAGAAGATCATCGATATCGACGTCGAGACGGAGATGGAGGAGTCCTTCCTGGAGTACGCGTACTCCGTGATCTACTCGCGTGCGCTCCCCGACGCCCGCGACGGGCTGAAGCCCGTCCAGCGGCGCATCCTCTACATGATGACCGACATGGGCCTGCGCCCGGACCGCGGCCACGTGAAGTCCGCGCGCGTGGTGGGCGAGGTGATGGGCAAGCTGCACCCCCACGGTGACAGCGCCATCTACGACGCGATGGTGCGCATGGCCCAGGACTTCTCCCTGCGCCTCCCGCTCATCGACGGGCACGGCAACTTCGGCTCGCTCGACGACGGCCCGGCGGCGGCCCGGTACACGGAGGCGCGCCTGGCCGCCCCCGCCCTGACGATGACCGACCACCTCGACGAGGACGTCGTCGACTTCGTCCCGAACTACGACAACCAGCTCACCCAGCCGGAGGTGCTCCCCGCCGCCTTCCCGAACCTCCTGGTCAATGGCGCCAGCGGCATCGCCGTGGGCATGGCGACGAACATGCCGCCGCACAACCTCGGCGAGGTCGTCGCCGCGGCACGTCACCTCATCGCGCATCCCGGGGCCTCCCTCGAGGACCTGATGCGCTTCGTGCCCGGACCGGACCTCCCGAGCGGCGGGAAGATCGTGGGGCTCGACGGCGTGCGGGACGCCTACGCGACGGGTCGCGGCTCCTTCAAGACCCGCGCCACGGTCAAGGTGGAGCAGCTCTCCGCCCGCCGGACGGGCCTCGTGGTCACCGAGCTCCCCTACACCGTCGGCCCGGAGAAGGTGATCGAGAAGATCAAGGACGCCGTCACCGCCAAGAAGCTCCAGGGCATCTCCGACATCGTCGACCTCACCGACCGCAAGCACGGCCTGCGCCTGGTGATCGAGCTGAAGAACGGCTTCAACCCGAACGCGGTCCTCGCCCAGCTGTACCGCTTCACGCCGATGGAGGACTCCTTCGGCATCAACAACGTGGCCCTCGTCGACGGGCAGCCGCGCACGCTCGGGCTGCTGGAGCTCCTGCAGGTCTACATCACGCACCGGATCCTCGTGGTCCGCCGTCGCACCTCGTACCGGCTGCAGCGCAAGCGCGACCGCCTGCACCTCGTGGAAGGCCTGCTCGTCGCGATCGTCGACATCGACGAGGTCATCCAGATCATCCGGTCCTCGGACGAGTCCGCCGCCGCGCGGGAGCGCCTGATGTCCATCTACGACCTCTCGGAGCTCCAGGCGAACTACATCCTCGAACTGCGCCTGCGCCAGCTCACCCGGTACTCGCGCATCGAGCTCGAGAAGGAGCAGGACCAGCTCCGCCTCGAGATCGCGGAACTCGACGCCATCCTCGGGTCGGAGGAACGCCTCCGCACCCTCGTCTCGGACGAACTCGCCGCGCTGTCCGACCAGTTCGCCACCCCCCGGCGCACCGTCCTGCTCGAATCCGAGGCAGCCGCCCCGCTGAAGGGCTCCACCCTGCCCGCGCCGGCCGCCAAGGGGGCAAAGGCCGTGATGCCGCTGGAGATCGCGGACGATCCCTGCTGGGTCCTGCTCTCGGCGTCCGGCCAGCTGGCCCGCACCTCCGACCGGCAGCCGTTCGGCGACGGGCAGCGGACCAAGCACGACGCCTTCCGGTCCGTGCTCGCCTCCACGGCGCGCGGCGAGGTGGGCGCCGTGACGTCCGCCGGCCGGATGATCCGCCTGCAGGTGATGGACATGCCCGCCCTGCCGCCCACGGCCGGCGTCCCGAACCTCGCGGGCGGCGTGCCGTCATCGGAGTTCATCACGCTCGAGCGCGGCGAGCGCCTCGTGGGGCTCGCCCCGCTGGGCGCCGGCGTCGCCCTCGGCACCGCACAGGGCGTGGTGAAGCGCGTGCAGCCGGACTACCCGCTGAACCGTGACGACTGGGAGGTCATCTCGCTGAAGCCGAAGGACAAGGTCGTGGGGATCGCCGCTGCGTCCGACGCCGACGACCTCGTCTTCATCACCCGCCTGGCCCAGCTCCTGCGGTTCCCGGCCTCGGCCGTGCGCCCCCAGGGCCGGACGGCGGGCGGGATGGCCGGCATCAAGCTCGCGGCCGGCGACGCCGTACTGCACTTCGGGACGGTGTCCCGCGGGGACGGGCAGGGCGTGGTGGTGACCGTCGCCGCGCCGGGCGACGCACTGCCGGGGACCGCGGCGGGATCGGCGAAGATCACCGAGTTCTCCGAGTACCCGGTCAAGGGTCGCGCCACCGCCGGCGTACGGGCCCACCGCTTCCTCCGCGGCGAGGAGTCGTTGTCTCTCGCCTGGGCCGGCCACGGCCCCGCACGGGCGGCGTCCGCCAACGGCGTGGCGCGCGCGCTGCCCACTGAACACGGCCGGCGCGACGGCTCAGGCGTGCCGCTCACCCAGCAGATCGACGCCATCGGACCGAACCTGGTCGGGCTCGTCGAGGCGACGCGACCGGCGGTGCAGGAGGTGGGCGGACCGCCGGCGGTGGGTGGATCGGAAGCGACGGCACCGCAATCGTCCGGCCGTGCCACGCGCGGCGCGCTCCCGGACGACGACGCGCAGGGCACGCTGCTCTAGGCCCGACCGCGGGGCCCGAGGACTGTTCACAGGGCCTCCGGTCGGGCGTATGCTCCCCTGCATGGCCAGCGTCATTTCGGCCCGCAACCTCGCCAAGTACTACGGTCGGGTGCACGCACTCGACGGGTTGGACCTTGACGTCGCAGAGGGCCAGATCCACGGATTCCTCGGCCCGAACGGCTCCGGGAAGTCCACGACGACCCGCGTGCTGCTCGGACTGGCCCGCGCGACGTCGGGTACAGCCGAGGTCTTCGGCGCCGATCCCTGGCGCAAGGCCGCTGACCTCCACCGCCGGATCGCGTCCGTCCCCGGCGACGTCAGTGTCTGGCCGAACCTGTCCGGCGGAGAGACGATCGACTTCCTCTCCCGCCTGCGCGGCGTCCGACGCCACGAGCGCGCATACAGCCGCGAGCGGGAACGACTGATGGAGGCCTTCCTCTTCGACCCGCGCAAGAATGGGCGGGCCTACTCCAAGGGCAACCGCCAGAAGCTGGCGCTCATCGCTGCCTTCGCGGTGCCCGCCGAGCTGTACATCCTCGACGAGCCGACCAGCGGACTCGATCCCCTGATGGCCATGGTGTTCCAGCGGGAGATCGCTCGGGTGCGGGAGGGCGGGGGCACCGTCCTGCTCTCGAGCCACATCCTCTCCGAGGTCGAGCAGCTGTGCGACGTCGTCAGCATCGTGCGCGCCGGGAAGGTGGTGGAGTCCGGTACCCTCGCCGACCTGCGCCACCTGACCCGGACGGAGGTCTCGTTCGCGGCGACGGACGCCTCCCCCGTGGCGTCGGTCCCGGACGCCCACGATGTGCGCTTCGAGCACGGCCGCGTCCGGTTCACCGTCGACAGCGACCGCGTCCCCTCGGTGCTGCCGGCCCTGACGGCCCTGCGTGTCGAGGGGCTCCGCATCGAACCGCCCTCCCTGGAGGAGCTGTTCCTCCGGCACTACGGCGACGACGCCTCCGGTACCGGACCGGACGGGACGGTCAGGGAGCGGCGCGAGGCCGCGACGCCATGACGGCGTTCCCTGCGCTCCTCCGCGAGCGGCTGCGGCGTGACGGGGTGCAGTTGCTGCTGTGGACGCTCGGCACCGCCCTGCTGGCCTACCTGACGTCCGTGAGCGTTGCGCAGGCGTACGGCACCGCGCAGTCCCGCGCCTCGATCCTGGCCGTCGTGATGGCGAATCCCGTCATCCTTCTCTTCCGCGGATTGCCGTCGGGATCCGGGGAGGGCGCATTCATGCTCTTCCTGATCTTCCCGTTCCTGGCGCTCCTCGCAGCGCTGATGAGCTCCTTCCTCGCCGTCCGGCACACGCGGGGCGACGAGGAGGTCGGCCGCGCCGAACTGGTGATGGCCACGCGTGCCGGACGCCGGGCACCCCTCCTGGCCACGCTGACCCACGGCGTCCTGGCCAACGTCGTCCTCGGCTCCCTCGTCGCCGTGGCCCTGATGGTCACCGGGCTCGGGGCCCGGGGGTCGGTCGTGTCCGGGCTGGCGGCCGGCGCCGTAGGGCTGACCTTCCTCGGCGTGGGCCTCGTCTCCGCCCAGCTCATGAGGACCTCGTCCGGCGCGAATTCGCTCGCCACCTGGGTCCTGATGGTCTCGTTCCTGACCGCCGGCCTGGGCAATGCCCTCGGGACGCCGAGCAGCGACCTGCAGCGCATCGAGAGCTCGTGGCTCACCTGGCTGTCGCCGTTCGGCTGGGCGGAGCAGACGCGGCCGTTCGCCGAGGACGGCGTCGGGCCGATCGTGCTGTGCGCAGCCCTGGGGGTGCTGCTGGCCGCCCTCGCGGTCGCCCTGCAGTCGGTGCGGGACCTCGGCGGGAGCTTCGTCCCCGAGCGGCACGGCAGACCCGAGGCTCCCGCGATGCTGTCGGATCCTATCGGTCTCGTCGTGCGCCTGGCCCGGCCCTCCATCATCGGATGGGGCGTCGGAGGACTCGTCACGGGGATTCTGGCGACAACCCTCGCGGCGGTGATCCGTGACGTCGGGGCGGACAACCCCGCCCTCGAGCGGATCATGCAGGCGATAGCCGGTGGTGCGGACATGGAACAGGGAACGGTCGTCGTCTTCTTCACCATGCTGGGCATCCTCGCGGCGTGCTGCGCGGTACAGACGGTGTGCCGGGCACGCCAGGAGGAGACACGCGGCACGGCGGAGCTGATGCTGAGCACTCCTCTGGACCGCGTCCCGTGGCTCGCGAGCTTCGCCCTCGTTGCGTTCGTCGGCGTCCTCGTCGTGATCGCGGCGGCTCTGGCGGGTGCTGCTGCGGGTCTCGCCGCGCGGGACGGGGACTGGACCCTGCTGGGGGACGTGGCCATCATCGGTGCAGGACAGATCGTCGCGGCGTCCGTGTTCATCGCCACCACGGCGGTGATCTTCGTCGTCGCGCCCCGGGCCACCATCCCCCTCGGGTGGGCGCTGGTGCTGGTCAGCATGGTGCTCGGCCTTTTCGGACCACTGTTCGGTTTCCCGGACTGGGCGGTCCAGCTCTCCCCGATGGGCGTGGCACCGACGGTCACGAGCGACGGCGTGGACGTGAACGGACTGTGGTGGCTCATCGCGGCCGTGGCTGCGGGCGGCACGCTGGCGCTGGGCCTCATGCGGAGCCGGGACCTCGCCCCGAAGAACTGAGCGGATCGATGCCACCACTGACCGCTCGCTCCCACGACGGCGCCGCCGTGGGCATACGCATGAATCCGGCGCGCTGCGGTTACCGGGCGGCCTTGCTGCTGTCGCCGAGACGGCGGGTGATGAACAGCCAGCCCAGGATCCAGCCGCCCAGGGCAGTCACGATCCAGACGAGGAGGGTGGCGCCCACCCACGCCATCACGCCGCTGATCATGAGCCCGCCGCTGAACAGTGAGGCGACGGTCAGCGCGATCAGTGTCGTGACCAGCCCGATCCCTCCCAGGATGGGTGCCGCGTACTGCCGGGCCACGTTGAACACGAACGGTCCGAGTATGCCCTGGGCGAGAGCGAAGACGACCACGGCTACGACGAAACCGCTCGGCTGCAGCACCACCCCCGGCACGATCCAGCCCGCGAGGATCAGCCCGATCGCCGCCGTCGCGAGGTTGATCAGAACATGTATCACAAAGCGAATCATTCCGGGGTCCGATCATGGCGGGGCTGTCGCCCCATACTCCCGACTCCCGTGCCCTTCCGCGTCGCCCGTTCCGGGTGACCTCGACCGAGGAGGACTCCCGACACCCGATGGGAACGGCCGGTCAGGGCGTGACCGTCGCGCAGAACGAGGGCAGGGACGACGCCGCGGCACCCGCCGGACAGGGGTCGAACGTGAAGATGACCAGCGACCCGAGCGCGACGATCGCTGCCGAGCACGCAACCAGGACGGCCTTGAGCCACAGCCGGGTGCGGGCGGCGTCGGCGTAGTCGTCGATGATGACCCGCAGACCGTTCGTGCCGTGCAGCATGGCGAGCCAGAGCATCAGCAGGTCGAACCACTGCCAGAACGGATGCGCCCACTTGCCGGCGACGAAGGCGAAATCGATCTGGTTGATGCCGTCCCCCAGCATGAGATTCACGAACAGATGCACGAAGATCAGCACCACCAGCAGCGCACCGGACCACCGCATGAACAGCCAGGCCATGAGCTCCCTGTTGCTGCCGGCCGGGACGCGGCTGCGCGGCAGACTGACCCGCACGCGGTCGACGTCCCCCCGCTCCGTCGTCATGGCCGGCGGCTCTCCGTCCGTGTCCCGTCACCCATGGGCTGGTCCTGGGCGGGGTCCTGGACGGGTGTCGCCCCCGCGCCGTCGCCCACGGACCCCTCGTCTCCGCTGTCCCGGTCGCGCGCCGCCGGCCGGCGCCTGCTCCGGAGGGGTTGGAGGGCGGCGATCTCCTCCGCCCCGGCCGTCCGGAAGGGCGCGACGGCCGGTGCCGGCGGTGCGTGGCGTTCCTGGCCGCGGGTCTTGATGAGGCTCGCGACGACGGCGATGGTGAGGATGGTGGTGATGACCGCGAGGGAGATCGGCGTCGGGATGTAGTAGAGATCGATCTTGAGGGCCATCTTGATGCCCACCC
>NZ_JBTNDI010000012.1:0-102583 GCF_054511075.1 Arthrobacter sp. TMS2-4 | reverse complement strand
TTTCTTTTTGTTTGTTTTTGTGTTTTGTTCTGTTGATATGGGTCGGGGCGTCCCCTTTTTTTTTTTTTTTCTTCCCCCCCCCCCCCCCCCCCCCCACCACGATGAGGGGAGCGGTTATTCGGTTACGGCTGCTCGCGCAGCTGCCCACCGGTCGTTGAGCTCGGCGAAGTAGCTGTCCTTGTTGCCGTCCTTGGCGCCGCGGGCCATGTCGATGATGTCGCGACGGTACTGGTCTCCGGTGAGGTCGATTTTTGCCTCGTTGTAGATGTCGGACCAGAGGCTTTCCTCGCCTTCGGGCTCCGGTGCCAGTTCGACGTACTCGACGCCCAGCTCCTCGAAGTCTGCGAGTGACTCAGGAATGTCGGCGTCGATCTTGGGATCGAGGCCTCCCTGGCTTGCCGCGAAACCGGACTCGTTGGTGAACCAGTCGACCCACGCGCGGGCGGCCGGCTTGTTGTCGGAGTTCTTGCTGACGGCGAGCATCTTGTCGGGTGAGATCATCGATGTGAAGGAGTCATCGGTCTGCCACGGCATGGGCCAGAATCCAATGGAGTCGCGCGATTCACCTGCGGCTTCCGCTGCGTCCTGCATCTGCGCGATGGCCCAGGAGCCCAAGACCATGGACCCGACCTGCCCGGTGCCAAGCAGGTTCTTGGATTCCTCCCAGTTGGTCGTCGTCGGATCGGGCTCCGTGTAGCCGCCCTCGACGGTCTCCCACAGCAGGTTGTCGAGGGCGTACTGGTCCTTGCCCTCTTCCCACGGGGAGTCGTCCTGGGTCATGTCGATGCGGGCGTCGGGGCCACCGATGGCGCCCTGATTGCTCTCGAGTGACGAGAGGGGCCATCCGTCCGCGTAGTTGGTGTAGTACGGGATAGCGTCCGTGTTTTCGGCGATGGCGTCGAGGGCGTCGAGGTATTCCTGTTCGGAGGCTGGAGCTTCGGTGATGCCGGCTTCTTCCCAGACTCCGCGGTTGTACACGTATCCCATGGCGGCACCGAAGGTCGGCAGCGCATACGTCTGTCCCTCGAAGGACCCTGAATTGATGAACCTGTACTCCTCGCTCAGCTCGGCAGCTTCTCCCAAGGGCTCGAAGAAGGCTGGGAACTGATCTTTGGGCACGGCGGTCGGGACGAGCAGGACATCGCCGTAGTCCTGGGAGTTGAGTCGGATTGTTGCGTCGCCGTCGTAGTCCGTCAACGCTTCGAACTCAACGTTCACATCGGGGTATTCCTCCTGGAACTTTTCGACGTACTCAGGAAAGACCGTGTCGACGAGGTCGGTTCGGTTGGTGAGAACGGTGATGTCCCCTGACGGCGCTCCCGACCCCTCGCCTGCAGCGTTATCGCTGCTTCCACCGGCGCAGCTACTCAGCGCCATCGAGGCTCCAAGTGCGAGGGCAGCGGTAACTACTACCTTTTTCTTCATTGAAAAGCTCCTTGTTCAAGTCTCTAGTGACGCGTGCGTCGGTAAGGGCCGACGGTAAGTTCCGGGCTACTTGAGGAATGCTGTCATCAGGCGAGCTGACGCTGTCCGGTCCGGGAGCTTCGCACTCATGCGATTACAGTCTCGGCTTTGGTCCTCAAGAAGATCGTGTTCTTCAGGTTGCACGAGGCGAAGGGCCAGTGTCAACATCTTTCATAAATTAGTTATGAAAGATGTTGGTTGGGATCAGGACGCGAGGCGTACAGGTCCATGACCCGGCGATACGGAGCTCTGCAACATGAGAGCTGCAGCTCCGGCGGCTGCGGAGTCACGCGGGTTGGACGAGAGCTCAACGTCGATGGTGTGGGCGCTTCGCATGAATGCCGCGGCCACGAGTTGGGCACGAACTTTTCTGACGTACGTCGCCCCGGCGACGGCGAAGCCAGGGCCCGCCAGAACGATGTGATCGACGTCGAACAGGTTTGTGAGTGTCAGGGCTGCGTGCGCGAGATAGGTTGCGGAGGTGTCGATAAGCTCGCACGCAGCCTCGTTGCCGTGTGTCGCGAGGCGAGCGAGATCATCGAATTGACCCATGACGTCCCGGGTCGTGAACGACGTCTCGAGCATCGTTCGTAGTTCCGGGTCCTCCTTCGCCTGCTGCAAGATAGTCCTTGGTGCTGCGTACCGTTCGAGGCATCCGCGGTTGCCGCAGAAGCACGGGGGACCCGAAGGGTTGAGGGAGATGTGGCCGAGCTCGGCGGCGTTCGAGCTGGCACCACGGTAGAGCGCACCATCAACGATGACGCCTGCCCCGATGCCCATGTTCATATATATGCAGGCGAAGGTTCTCTGCCGCGATACCTGCCGCGACCAGAATTCCCCGAGGGCTGCAGAGCTAGCGTCATTCTCGATGAGGACCGGTAGCTGCAGCTTTTCCCGCAGGGAAGCTGGTATGTCAAAACCTGTCCAGGCCTGCGGGGTCTGTGAACCCTGGAAAAGACCGCTGGCCTGATCGATCGGACCAGGCCCGACCAGCGCGAGTCCCACACTTGCCTCTGCCGGTAGCTGGAGTGCGGCAAGGAAAGCACCGTACTCATCCGCCACTCGTCTGGTCATGGCGGCGGGATCCGAAATCGGCGCCTCAGGGGTTCTCCGGCGCCCCAGTACCCCACCGCGCATATCGGTCGCCATCCACAACAGCCCCTGGGCGGCTACCTGGACGCCCACACCGAAGCGTGCCACCGGATTCATGGCCAGCATCCGCCGCCGCTTACCGCCCGTCGAATCCGACTGGCCAACCTCACGGATCAGGTTCTCGTTGATCAGCTTCTTGACGATACTCGAGATGGCTGGCTGAGTCAGTCCAGTGAGCGTAGTCAACTCAGCCCTGCTGATGCTTCCTGCAGAGCGGATCAGATCCATCACCAACGCACTGCTGCCTGGGCCGGAGCTGGGATTCTCGTGTCGTGCCACTGTTGATGGTTCCGTTCACCCAAATGGTCAGAGAAGCTTCTATGCAAGTATGTAGGGCGTAGCTCGACGCCGATATAACCTAGAGCCCCCGAACAGCCCTGGAGCATCCTTGCGCACAGAATTCAGCCACTCGGACCACGTTGCCCATCGAGGCAGGTCGGTTGGCCTGACGCTCCGGCGCACATCAGAAATGCTATTGGCTGAACCTTTCTACCATGAGTTCATCGCTGGGCTGGAGCTGGCACTGCAGCCCGCGCACTACGCGCTCCTGCTGCAGATTCTGCCCGATGTTGAGTCCGAGCTGGAGACGTTCGAGCGCTGGAAGAACGAAGGTCATGTCGACGGCGTGGTCCTCGTCGACCTCGTGCCCGGAGATGTTCGGCTGACCAAAGTGCGGGAGCTTGGCCTGCCAGCCGTGGCCATCAGCGACGTTCACTCAGCCGGTGGCCTCACGTCCATCTGGACCGAGGACGACGTCGTCATGCAGGATGCGGTGGACTACCTGGAAGGGCTCGGCCACCGTTCACTGGGGCACGTCGGCGGACCCGCGCACATGGCCCACTCCGCCATACGCTCCGCTGCGCTGGCCCGCCGCTGCGGCGAGCTCGGCCTGTCCTACCAGGCACGAGCAGGAGACTACTCGGAGGAATTCGGCCGGACCGCGACGACAGAACTGCTGATTGACGGCGAACCGACCGCAATCATTTTCGACAACGATGTCATGGCTCTCGGCGGCCTTCGCGCTGCCTTCGACATGGGTCTCAAGGTGCCGCAGGACGTATCGCTGCTGGCTTGGGACGACTCTGCCCTCTGCGAGCTCGCAGAACCGCCCCTGTCCGTCATGAATCACGATGTCCTCACCATCGGGGAGCTGGCCGGCACGGCAGTGCTGGAAGCCATCCGGTCAGCCCCACCCTCAGAGGTCAGGGCACCTCGCGCAAGCATCATCGAACGCGGATCAACAGCAGGACCACTCGTTACATAATTAATCTATGTAAGTCTTGACTCTGTTCCAGCCGGTATTCATAGTGGTGTGAGCTATGGCACACACTCGGCTGGTGGGGGAGCCGTTGCCAAAGTCCCTGGTTGGTCCGTTTCTGTACCGGAACGGCTCATCATTCGATCAAGCAACAGGAGACCGACGATGTTCACCCCGTCCCAAGGACATGCACGACGAGCGGCTACCAGGTGTGTCACCGGAGCCCTCGCAGCAGTATTCATAGCGTCATCCCTGTCCGCTCTGCCGGCTAGTGCCGGTCCGGCTGACATCAAATGGAAGAGCTTGAACAAGGAGTTCGTCACCCGTGATGGGTCGGACCTGCTGCTGAAGAACAAGCCGTACCGCATGAGCGGAACGAACATCTACTGGATGGGGCTGGACGAGAACGTCGGGGGAGTGGACTATCCCACGTACTTCAGAATCAAAAATGCCCTCGACACTGCATCTGAGATGGGCGTGAACGTTGTCCGCTCTCACATGATGACTTCCACCGGACAGAATGACGCCAACCCCCTGGCAATCATGCCGGCACTCGGCGAGTACAACGAGGAAGCGTTCAAGACCGTCGATTTCGCGATCGCGTACGCAGGCTCTCTCGGTATCAGACTGATCCTCCCGCTCACCGACGAATGGTCCTACTACCACGGCGGACACCGGGACTTCACAACCCCTCTGGGCCTCGAGTCGTCGGATTTTTACACCGATCCCGGCGCAATCGCCGCCTACCAGGACTACGTCAGCATGATCCTGGACCGAACCAACTCCCTGACCGGTGTTCCATATGTCGAGGACCCGACCATCCTGGCGTGGGAACTCGGCAACGAACTCGAAGGCATGACACTGGACTGGATCAACCAGCAAGTCGATCTCATCAACGAGGAAGCCCCCAATCAGCTCGTAGCAGCGGGCCGTCGATTCGATATAGACCCAGATACCCTCGCTGCACCTGAGCTCGACATTGTCGACGTTCATTACTACCCGCCGACCGTCGACCGGGTAGCCGCGCACGCCGAGGCCGTCACCAACGCCGACAAGGTGTACATCGCTGGCGAGTACGGGTCCACCTCGGCGTCGGCTGAGCTTCTCGAAGCGTCCGCAGCGAATCCCGACGTCTCAGGCATGTTCTTCTGGTCGCTGTTCGGGCACAACGACACCGGCGGCTATGTGCCGCACGACGACGGTTTCACTCTCCACTACCCAGGAACAACGGAGAAAGAAATCGCCCAGGTACAAGCCATCAGGGACTACGGCACCGCCGTTGGAACCCGCCCAGGCTCAGTCAAGCTCGACATCCCACTCATCACATCGATCGAGAACAAGAGCGGCATCAACCTCATTTCGTGGAGAGGCGTCGCCGGGGCCGGCACCTACATCGTCGAGCGCTCGACGGATGGAAAGACCTGGACCACAATCACCGAGCAGCCCGTCCGCGCCCAGGAGTCACCGGTAACCGACACCGAATCGCCTGACAATGCTCAGTACCGCATTACAGCCGTCAAGCCCGACGGAACCACGGGAAAGCCCTCAGCTGTCGTCAATACCCTCACCGGCGACAACACGATCCAGGTGGATCCGCTCGAAAGCCTCCTCCTGACGTCCAGCCACGAAAACATAGCCCTCGAGCCGCGGGTCGACGGTGCAGTCGCCATCGGCACCGGTACCGGCACATCCAGCATCGTGTGGGAACGCGACAACATCACCCGAGCTGAAATCACTGTGTCCGACGCAAAGGGCGTCGAGCTCCTTACGACCACCGACGGGCAGACCTGGACACCGGCCAAAACGACAGTCGAGCGGAACAAGGGGCAAACGACACTCGTCGCTTCAGGTCTGGCTGCCACCGCGGTGAAGGTGCAGTGGCCCTCCAGCGCATCCATCGAGATTCGGGACGCAACCTTCTGGAACCAGGCACCCCGCCCGGCGCTCTACGACCCGCTGAACGACTGGTCACTGACGCAAAGCCATAACGGCAGCCTCGCCTTCGACACCGGGAACTCCGCGAACTTCGCGGGAGATACCTCCCGTGTGAAACGAGAGAGCGCGGATCCGGCTTCTGTCGTGTGGGCTGTGGACGGCATGACTGGAGCGGACATCACAGCGTGGTACTGGCCAGACGAGCCCGCGCGTGACCTGGAAATCTCCGGCTCGAGTGATGGGCAGAACTGGGAAGTCCTGCCGGTGCAGGTTGACCGAGGGACAGGAAACTGGAGGGAATACGTCTACTCCGTCCGAGGCGCTACGAACGTGAACTACCTTAAGGTGACCTGGCCTGCTGCAACAGGCAACGTGTGGACACCACAGCTCGGTGAAGTGTCCATCTACTCAGGTCAGAGCGGCGAACTGGCGCTGCCGGGCGCGTTCCAGGTCTCCAACCCCGCAACCGGCGCGGGCAACGTCATCGACACCCCAACCTTCTCGTGGACACCCGCCTCAGATACCGCGTACTACGATTTCATGCTCTCAACGAACCCCGATCTGTCCGCTCCGCTGGTAACGGCCCGAACAATTCCGTCCACTTCCTTCATACCCGATCTGGATCTGACCGCAGCAACGACCTACTACTGGTCGGTGACCGCAGTCAACGGGAAGGGGCAGACGGTAGTCAGCCCACAAGCGGCGTCCTTCACCACCGCAGCTTTGCCGACGGCCCAGCTGACGATCGATGACTTCGAACAGTATGCAACTGACGCGGCAGTGACTTCGGCATACATTCCGAACAGCGGAGGAGATCCCATCACCGCGGCGCTAACCACCAACCCCCAGACCGGTTCGAAGGCGTTGTCCGTCGACTACTCGGCCGGATCGGCCGGGTATGCCGGACTCATTCACAAACTCCCTGAGGCACAGAACTGGTGGGGATACTCAGGACTCGAAATGTGGGTGAAGCCCAACGCCACCAACAAGTTCACGGTGCAGTTCGTTGCCGGCGGCGCGTACTGGGAGACCACCGTCACGACGACAGGCACCGAATGGCAAAAGGTGACCATCCCGTTCACTGCTTTCGCCCCGCCGAGCTGGGCGCCCGAAGCTGACCTGAACGTCACGGCTGTGACCGAAGTTTCGGTCTACGTCAACGGCAGCGGCATAGGCAACCTCATCATCGATGATTTGCGCACCACCCTCTCCGCGCCCTGATGAACCCCGTTTGAAGGACGAATCCCGCTTCTACAGTCCCGGAAGCGGGATTCGTTTCATCCAGCCCTTATTCACATCTTCAGAGGAAGCACCTGTCTTCATGAAACGTCTTGCACAAGCGGGCCTCGCTGCAGCCTTACTCATCGCGGCAACGACCCCGGCGATGGCACACGCAGCGCCCACGAATTCGTCCTCCACCCCCGATTCACCTCATCGGTCACCGGATGCCAAATGCGCCCTGACCGAACCCGGACGGCATACGATCACCATTCAATCGGGCGGTAAAGCACGATCAGCCGTCGTCTTCATGCCGAAAACGGATCAGAAGCACACCAAGCTTCCCTTGGTCCTGGACCTTCACGGCAGCTCGAGTACATCCGAGGTGCAACTACGCCGGTCACAACTCGAGCAGGTAGCAGCCAGGGAAAAGTTCGTTGTCGCCGCCCCGCAAGGCGCCATTCCCTCGTCTGGGAGCTACAGCTGGAACGTCCCGTACACCTCCACGGACCAGCCGGGCGCCCCCGATGACGTCGCCTTCCTCAAAGACCTCGTCACAGAACTCACATCGACCTGTGCCGATGACAAGAAGGTATACGGCACGGGTTACTCCGGAGGCGGGCGAATGCTGTCCCAGTTCGCATGCGAGCACCCAGACGTTCTGACAGCGATTGCACCTGTCGCCGGACTGCGAGCCGGCAGCTCGATGCCGGCACCTGAAGGCGGGTACGTCCCTGACCCAGCCACCTGCCAGCCCTCGGAACCCCTTCCCGTGATGACTTTCAGCGGCACCGCAGACCCCACCAACCCCTTCGAAGACGGAGGCTCCGCGTACTGGCGCTATGGCGCCCTGGACGCATCGGATCGATGGGCTGAACTGAACCACTGCAAGAAGTCAGCTACCGAAGAGGTGACGAGCACTGTCTCCCTCGTTGGCTACACAGCATGCCGATCCCACGCCGAGGTCTTCCACTACGTTGTCGAGGGCGGCGGACACACCTGGCCAGGAGGTGACCCCGCCGAATTCAACGGATCAGGTCCGGTCACGCAGGACATCCAGGCAAGCGAACTCATGTGGGACTTCTTCCACAACAGTCACTGACAGGACGCCACCACTACCGGCCGGCTCTGGCCAGCAGCCCCCTGAGGGTTGCTGGTCAGAGCCGGCTTCCTACTGTCGGCGGATACCGTCACCGGCACTTCTCTCACCAAAGGATGACTAAGGATGACTGATGTATCTCCTCGATAACACGCTTCGTTCGTATGCATGGGGTTCTCAGACGGCGATCGCCGAACTACTCGGCAGGGATCCCTCCGGCCAACCTGAAGCTGAGCTGTGGATTGGAGCGCACCCTGACTCGCCGTCGCAGGTATTGCAGGACGACGGCGGACGGTGCGGCCTTAACGAGCTCATCGCGAAGGATTCTCGGAAGCTTCTTGGCGGTGCGGTGAACGCTCGCTTCGGCGGGCTCCTTCCCTTCCTCATGAAGGTACTCGCCGCCGAATCGGCGCTCTCCTTGCAGGTCCATCCGAGCCTCGAGCAGGCCGCTGCCGGCTTCGACGCCGAGGAAGCTGCGGAGGTACCGCAGGGCGCACCACACCGCAACTACCGGGACCGGAACCACAAGCCAGAGATGATCTTGGCGCTGACCCCGTTCGAGGCGTTGTGCGGATTCCGCCCTCTCGCCGAGGCCGTCAGCATCTTCACAGTCCTCGCGTCCGCCGTCGAACCCGGATCCCCGGCCCATGAAGTTCTCGATTCCGTGGCCATGCATCTCGCTACAGGGGGTGAGGGCTCGCTCCGCACTGCTTTTACCCTGTTGCTCAACACGCCCCCGGAGATCGTTACGGACGTGGAGACCGCTGTACGTCGCGGCATCGGAGGCACACCCGAAGCAGGATGGTCGGAGGGCTCGATCAGCCGCGACGCCACGACGATCGTAGAGCTCGCGGCACAGTACCCAGGAGACCCGGGGGTTCTCGTAGCCTTGCTGCTGAACCGCGTTTCGCTGCGCCCAGGGGAAGCCATCTACCTTCCTGCTGGCAACATTCACGCCTACCTGCGAGGTCTGGGCATTGAGGTAATGGCATCGTCGGACAACGTCCTCCGCGGCGGTCTTACGCCGAAACATGTAGATTCCGCCGAACTGCTCTCTACCGTCGTATTCGAGCCACTGGCCCCGCCGTCGCTCATGCCTGAATACACGCTGCTAGACCAAGAGCTGTTCCGCCCGCCCTTCGAAGAGTTCCAGCTCCAGCGAATCCTTCTGTCCGATGAGGCCGCTAGTCCTGCTGGTCGGTCCGCGGAGAGCATTGAAGCTGGCCAGAGCGGCAACGCCGTCGTAAAGAGTGGGAATGTCGTCCTCGGACAGGTGCCGATCGTTCAAAACGGGCCTGTTATCGTCCTTGCGGTAAGCGGACCGATCCTGCTCGACACCCCGAACGCGACCCTCTCCGTTCCCCAAGGCCGCAGTGCGTTCGTACCAGCATCGGAGGCACCACTTCTTGTCCGTCTGATCTCCGGCGGACAAGGAGCCACAAACGGGCCTGTGCTGGCCTTCGCTGTTACGGCCGGTGGCGGGTCGCTGAACTCGGAGCAGCCCGAAGTGTCGCTCGTTGAAAGGCGATAGAACCGCCGAGGCCGAATCGCCGATAACCTACCTTTCGTCAGGCCAAAGCAGCGATCTGTCGCTTTACTCGGTGGGTCGCAGGCCTCGTTTGCGCATCTTCGCAGCCGATCTGATGGCGTCATTGACGAAGCGTTCCGTCAGGTCGGTGTAGCGGCGGACATCGGAGGGCGACCAGTCATCGAGCACTTCGGCAATCATTCGATCTCCCAGCGCGTAGACGTCGCGGGCGGCTTCCACTCCTGCTTCGGTCAGGCGGATCAGGGTAGCTCGGCGATCGGACGGGTCCGTCGAACGCTGGACAAGCCCACCGCTTTCCAAGCGACGCACGATCTTGCTGACGTATGACGCTCCGACGCCGAGCTCGTCGGCAAGGGCAGCAGGTCGCATCGACCCCCACGCTAGAAGAAGCCGAAGTGTTTGATGCGAGGGCTGGTCCAGGGATTCGCCGCTCCTGGCCAGGATCTGCCCCTGCAAGGCTGGGGAGTTCCATAGCAGGATCAGCGCACTCAGATTGGCAAGCAGCTTCGACTGGTAGGGGAAGTCACCAGCGACGAGGGGCCGAGGCTGTTCCATGTCGCGTTCCTCGTTTATCCCGGCCATTCCAGCACTCTAGCGGCAGCAATCCGCAGTGAAGCATCCACTAACATACTGTCCTGTAGGACAGTATGTTAGTAATGTATGTTTTGTTGATTTGCAAGGTGACGTGATGCAGATGGGCGCTTTCCATCTCCTTGGCGAGGATACTCACGCTGCCCAGCAATGTCGTCGCAGCCTTCCAGCCAGTCACATCCCAACTCGATCCCGTCAGTGCCGCGGGCGCGTCCACCCTCAGAGAAAGAGAGCTATCCGATGGCTGACTCCACCCTCCCTTATGCCGTTCACCAATTCGTAGCCATGACGAACGCCCATGATGCTGAGGCGCTGTTCGACGTCTTTGCCCCCGACGCGAGCGTTGTTGACGATGGAACCACTTATGACACCGAGGTCGCGGTCCGTGAGTGGATCAAGGTCCACCAGATCGACCCCAAGATTGTCATCACCCCGACGTCATTTGCGGCGAACCGCCTGGTGGCATCGGTCAACGGCGAATTCCCTGGCGGACCACTTGTGTTCGCCTTCGACTTCACCATGCAGGACGACGTCATCACGAACCTGACGATCGGGCCGGCTTAGGGAGCTGATCAGCTGCTCAGCGCTACTAGTAAACCGCCGCCTCTTGCCGCCGATAATTTGGATTATGTCAACCAATGTTTACAAACACCGCTACTCGTAGCTGTTTGAGCTGATCTGGTCGAATGCTGCGGTGAGTTCGTCGGCCGTCGGCAGGGCGCGCTGCTCTGCGGCTGGCAGGTTCTCGCTTCCATCCGCGCGGTGGAACGATTGAGGAAGCATCCTCAGGACGGTCTTCACCTGCTCCATGGTCATTATCGTTCTGGACCCCTGGTCATCTTCGCCTTCGGGTCCTGCCCCGTGGCTGCCGCGCCGGAGGCCCTTCCGGGATCCCGTGCCGGAGGCGGTGCCGGGACGGTTCCCTGGACCCGGACCGCTCCGGGATACAAGGTGCCGGGGAGGTCCGGTAAGGCGCTTGCCTAGCCTGTCATGGCGGTGCGTTTTCCCCTGCTACACCCAGACTGCGGGGGTCGAGCAGCGCCCTCACCGGCGTTCTTCGGGCGAAAGCCCGTTCCTGGTCGGGCGTCGTGCGCTCATCCACGAACCGCAGGACCTCGTCGGGGTCGATCGCGGGGAAGGTGGGTCCCATAAAGCCGGCGGCCCGCTCGGGTGGGCGCTGCCACAGGATCGGAAGCCGGCGCCGGCGAAATTCGGTGCCGGTGCCTGGAGGTTTCAGGGTTGAACCGAGCGGGAACCGGTCGGGAGCCTTTCGAACGTCAGGGACCAGGGTTCGGCGCCCCGGCCGGTCTGGGTCCAGCCGTCTGCCTTGATGTCACGGATGAGCTGGTCCAGGCTGCGGGTCATCCCGGGCGCCCAGTCCTCCTCTGGGGGCATGGGTGCCACGGGGCGCGCGGCGGAGAACGTGTCGCTTGTGTACCGTCTCCTGCCGGCGACCGTGCCCACGAACCGCAGGGTGGCGCTGCCGTACTGCGACGAAAGAGTGGTGAGCAGTCCCCGCCACCACGAGGTTCCCCCGACGTCCTCAAGGCTGATCTGGAGTTTTTCCACCGGTTCTTCCATGACGTTCATGGTTAGCCCGGCCGGTCCTGTTGTAAAGGTCCTGCCGCGCACCATGGGCTCCGTCGGCCAGTTCGGAGGCACCGTCGCGTGCCGCCGCAGCACCTTCGCTGAGTGCGGAGGATCCCTCGCTCGCGCGGCCCGAAGAAGTTACCGGCTGGTAGCTTCCCGTGCCCGTCCGCGGACCACCCGCTGCACGCCGTACAGCGCGAGGCCGACTGCGAGGAGGATGCCGGTGCGGATCCAGATCTCGGCCGTCTGCTGGGTGAGCAGCAGGATGCAGGACGCGATGGCGAGGTAGGGGAACACCACCGGGATGTGGAAGTGCTGGTGCTCCACCGCGTCCTTGCGCAGGACGAGCACGGCGATGTTGGTGCTGAGGAAGACGAAGAGCAGCAGCAGCACCACGGTCTGGGAGAGGGACTCCAGCCCGCCGGTCAGGGTCAGCGCCATGGCGACAAGGGTTGTGGCGACGATGGCCACCCAGGGGGTGCGACGGCGGGACAGTACGCGGTCGAAGACCGAGGGGAAGAGGCCCTGCTCGGCCATTCCGAAGGTGATCCTGCTCGACATGATCATGGTGAGGAGGGCGCCGTTGGCGACGGCGATGAGGGCCACGAGGCTGAAGAGCCAGGCCGGGATGCCCGCGCCCGTGGCGGCGACGACGTCGAGCAGGGGCGAGGTCGATCCCGCGAGCTGGTCGGGCGCGAGGGCGGCGGACGAGGCCAGCCCGATGAGGAGGTAGACGACGCCGGCCGTGAGGAGTGCGCCGAAGAGGGCCCGCGGGTAGACGCGGCTGACATCGTGGACCTCCTCGGCGACATTGGCGGAGACCTCGAAGCCCACGAAGGAGTAGTAGGCGATGAGCGATGCTGCCAGGACGGCGGAGGCCGCGCCCACGCCGGGAGGAAACTCGTTGACGCGCGAGATGTCGCCGTTGCCGGCGGCCACGAAGACCCCGACGACGACGATCACGAGGACGAGGCCCGAGACCTCGATGACGGTCATGACCACGTTGCTGCGCACCGACTCCTTGATGCCGCGCATGTTCAGCAGGCCCAGGAGAACGAGGAAGACGAGAGCGGCCGGCGTGGGCGGCACGTCGATGAACGTGGTGAGGTAGCCACCGGCGAAGGCCTGGGCGAGCCCGGCAGCACTGGTCACGCCGGCGGCCAGCATGCAGAAGCCGACGAGGAACGAGATGAACGGCTTCTTGAAGGCGCGCTCGGCGAAGACGGCGGCTCCACCGGCCTTCGGGTACTTGGTGACCAGCTCCGCGTAGGAGCCGGCCGTCAGGAGGGCGAGCGCCAGGGCGACCATGAGCGGCATCCAGATCGCGCCGCCCACCTCCTCCGAGATGACTCCGACCAGGGCGTACACACCGGCCCCGAGGACGTCGCCGAGGATGAAGAGGTACAGGAGCGGGCCGGTGATCCCGCGCTTCAGTCTGGTCTCGGTGCTCTGTTCGGTGATGGCCATGTGGGCCAGTGTAGGCGAGATTGATAAGCCGACTGGGTACTTTCCCCACCACAGAACCGCTCGACGCGCCACCCCTACCGCCGAACGCGGCTTGCACGCTGATCGGCTGTGACGCACAGCATAATTGCTTTCGACAAACAATGGCCGGGGGAGGCCACCCCGCTGACAGAGAGGCCATCGATGAGTTGGCTCGACCGCGACCACACCATCGCCCGCCCGGGATTCAACCGCTGGCTGATCCCGCCCGCCGCCCTGGCCGTCCACCTGTGTATCGGCCAGGCGTACGCGACCAGCGTCTACAAGACCGCACTGACGGCGCACTTCGACGCCTCGCTGACGCAGATCGGCATCATCTTCTCGATCGCGATCGTGATGCTCGGCCTGTCGGCGGCTCTCCTGGGCACCTGGGTGGACCGCAACGGACCCCGCAAGGCGATGTTCACCGCGGCCATCTTGTGGAGCTCCGGCTTCCTGGTGGGAGCGCTCGGCATCTTCACGAACCAGCTGTGGCTCGTCTATCTCGGCTACGGGTTCATCGGCGGCATCGGGCTGGGCATCGGCTACATCTCTCCCGTGTCCACGCTCATCAAGTGGTTCCCTGACCGCCCCGGCCTCGCGACCGGCATGGCGATCATGGGCTTCGGCGGCGGCGCGCTCATCGCGAGCCCCCTGTCCACGCAGCTGCTCCGCATGTACGACCCGAACTCGGGCGCCGAGGGCTGGGTGGCCAGCGGTGACGCCGTCGGCAAACTCTTCCTGACCCTCGCGGTCATCTACTTCGTCTACATGATGTTCGGCGCCTTCACCATCAAGGTGCCGGCAGAGGGCTGGAAGCCGGACGGTTTCGATCCCTCCAAGCTCAAGTCAAAGCCCCTCGTCACCTCGGACAACGTCTCCGCCGCGAACGCGATCAAGACCCCCCAGTTCTGGCTCGTGTGGGTCGTCCTGTTCTGCAACGTCACCGCGGGCATCGGCATCCTCGAGCAGGCCTCCCCGATGATCCAGGACTTCTTCCGCGGCGCGGACGGCACGACGGCGGTTTCCGTCGCCGTCGCCGGCGGCTTCGTGGGCCTGCTGTCCATCGGGAACATGGGTGGGAGGTTCGTCTGGTCGACCATGTCGGACGTCATCGGCCGCAAGCGTATCTACATGATCTACCTCGGCGTGGGCGCTGCCCTGTACGTGATCCTCGCAATGGCGGGCTCTTCCACGACCCTGCTGTTCGTCGCGCTGGCCTTCGTGATCATCTCCTTCTACGGCGGCGGTTTCGCGACCGTGCCGGCCTACCTGCGGGACCTGTTCGGCACCTACCAGGTCGGGGCCATCCACGGCCGCCTGC
Organism: Arthrobacter sp. TMS2-4; assembly: GCF_054511075.1. Classification (NCBI taxonomy): domain Bacteria; kingdom Bacillati; phylum Actinomycetota; class Actinomycetes; order Micrococcales; family Micrococcaceae; genus Arthrobacter; species Arthrobacter sp. TMS2-4. Next base: position 87,921 of record NZ_JBTNDI010000012.1, on the reverse strand, counting down.
TCACCGCGTGGTCCGCCGCAGGCATCGCAGGGCCCCTGATCGTGAATTCCTTCCTCGATGCCCAGGGCACCCCGGGAGAACTCACCGCGGGGGCCTACCAGCCCGCCCTGCTCACCATGGTGGCCCTGCTGGTCGTCGGATTCATCGCCAACCTGCTCGTCAAGCCCGTGAACGCCCGCTTCCACGAACCCGTCCGGAATGCGCCAAGAGAACTTGCAAAGGAGGCCTGACATGGCCGGAGCACGAATCGCCGCCGTCTGGGCCCTCGTGGGAGTCCCCCTGGTCTACGGGATCTTCCAGACCCTCACCCGCGCAGCAGCCCTCTTCGGCGGCTGACCGGCGCGGGCGCCGCCGCGGCGGGTGCCCGGACCCGGGGGAACGCCCCCACGGGTCTGCACCCCCGCCGCGGCGGCCCCACCGCAGAGGGGCTTCACGGTCGGGGGCCATCGGGAGGACGAATGCACAGCACCAGCACGCAGCAGGCCGACGCCATCGCACGCGGGGAGCTCCCGGCGCTGGAACAGGTGCGCGACGACGTCTGGTCCCTCGCGCAACCGATGCCGGGCGGGCACCTCGCGTACTCCCTCACCTACCTGCTCCGGGGCACGGACGGCGGCATCCACGTCATCGATCCGGGATGGGACTCCGACGCGAACTGGGGCAGGCTGACCGGAGCGCTGACGATGATCGCGCCGGATGGCGTCGTCACCGGGATCACCGGCACGCACCTGCATCCGGACCACGTCGGGATGGCCGCGCGCCTGCGCCGGGGCTCGGGCGCGCCCCTGGCCATGCACGGCGTGGAGCGTGCCGCCCTCGAGCGGCACGCCACCCGTGTGCTCGACGCCGACGAGGTGACCGCGCGCCTCGACGCGTGGCATGTCCCCCGGGAGCGCCGGGACGAGCTGTCCCGGTTCGTGGACCGCTCGCCGGCCGGGCTCGCGCCGGCCGTCGACCGCTCCCTGTCCGACGGCGACGTCCTGCCCGTCACCGGCTTCCGGACGGTGGTGATGGACACGCCGGGCCATACGGCCGGCCACATCTGCCTACGTGATGACGACCGGGGGCTCCTCTACACGGGCGACCACGTGCTGCCCACGGTGGTCGCCGGCCTGGGGCTCGGGGGCGCGACGCCGTCGAGCCCGCTGGCCGACTACCTGACATCCATCGACCGCGTGCGCCGCTACGGCCACTACGAGGCGCTTCCGGGGCACGGTCACCGGTTCGCCGGGCTGGGCGAACGGGCGCACGAGAGCGCAGAACATCACCTGAAGCGTACGCGGGAGGTCGCGGCGGTCCTCGAGGCATCCGGCGAGCCCACCGTCTGGGACCTCGCCTCACGCCTGACGTGGACCGCGGGATGGGAGGGACTGCAGGGATTCCAGCTGCTCTCGGCGCTCTCCCAGACCGAGATGCACCGCGACTTCGTCCGGGCGCGGGCGCTGCCCGTGCCGAAATCTTCGGATTCTTCGCCGTAACCCCTCCCCGCCCGGGCCGCCCGTCTATACGCTTCGGGAATGGAGACAGCAACGGGGACCGATGACGTCGCATTCGACCACGCCATCGAGGTCCTCGAGGAGCAGACAAGCGTGCTGTGGCGCCGGGAGCGGACCACCTCGCACGCGCTGGCGAAGCACGTGCATCCCGCCATGGAGCCGGCCGCCTACGGCATCCTGACGCTCCTGCAGCGGGAGGGATCCCTCAGGGCGACGGACATCGCCCTGAGCATCGGGGTCGGCAAGCCGTCCGTGAGCCGGCAACTGGCCGGACTGGAACGGCTGGGCCTCGTCAACCGCCAGCTCGACCCGCACGACGCCCGCTCCCAGCGTGTGGTCCTGACCCCGCTGGGGCAGCGGCAGCTCGCCATCGCGCAGAGCGGCCGACGCACGGCGTTCACGGCCCTGATGCGCAGCTGGAAGCCGGAGGACGTGGAGGCGCTCGGCGTCCTCATCGCCCGGCTCAACAACACCTACACGAAGGACACCTGGTAGCCCGCCGCCCTGGTCCGGCGCGGCATCCCGCAGCCCGTCAAGCCGGGGCACACGTCGCGCCCGGATGCGCAGCCTGCTGACGGCGGCCTAGATTGGAGCCATGGCCCACACGACGCAGCACGACGACGCACGCCCGCGGACCCCGTCCCCCCTCGCCCGCCTCGCGGAGGCGCACCGGGTGGGGACCAGCTTCAAGGGGTGGGACGGCGAACCGGCCCAGGTGGCGCCCGCGACCCTCGTGGCCGTCCTCGGGGCACTCGGCGTCGATGCCTCGTCCGACGCCGCCATCGCGCAGGCCCTCGCGGACACCGCGACCGCCCCCTGGCAATCGGTCCTGCCCGACGTCGTCGTCGTGCGCCGGAGCGACGCCGAGCCCGTACCCCTCCACGTGCCGACCGGTGCGGAGGTGGAGTTCTGGGCCGTGGACGAGGCCGGCGTCCGCCACCCGGGGACCGTCGGCGCGGCGCGCGAGGCCCGGACGGTCGACGGCCGGAACCTCGAGCGGCGTGACGCCACACTGCCGCATTCCATGCCGCTCGGCTGGCACACGCTGCACGCCAGCGTGGACGGGCGGGAGAGCACGTGCGCCTTCGTCGTCACACCGGACCGGCTGCGCACGACGGCCGCGCTCGCCGACCACCGCCGGTGGGGCCTGATGGCCCAGCTGTACTCGGTCCGGTCCACACGCTCCTGGGGGATCGGCGACCTCGCGGACCTCGGCAGGATCGCGCAGGCTGCCGCGCAGCACCAGGGCGACTTCGTACTCGTGAACCCCCTGCACGCGGCCGAGTCGGTCCCGCCGGTGGAACCCTCGCCGTATCTGCCGACCACGCGCCGGTACTTCCACCCCCTGTACCTGTGCATCGAGGACATCCCCGAATACGCGGACCTCGGCGCTGCGGAGCGGCAGCGCGTCGCGGCCCTGGCCGCAGGCTTCGCCGCCGTGAACACGGCCACGGACCTGCTGGACCGCGATTCCTCGTACGCCGCGAAACTCGAGGCCCTCGAGCTGATCTTCGCCGTCGGACGGCCCGCCGGGCGCCAGCAGGACTTCGACGACTACCGTGCCCGCCAGGGCCGGGGTCTGGCCGACTTCGCCCTGTGGTCGGCGCTCGCCGAGGCCTATCCGCCGGACGCCCCGGAATGGGACGACGTCGGACGCCCCGGTTCGACGGGAGCCCGCGCGTTCAGTGAGCGCCACGCGGCGCGTGTCGAGTTCCACGCGTGGCTGCAGTGGCTGCTCGACGGTCAACTGCAGCAGGCCCAGCAGCAGGCGACGGACGCCGGGATGACCATCGGCGTCGTGCACGACCTCGCGGTCGGTGTCCACCCCAGCGGGGCCGATGCGTGGGCGCTGCAGGACGTCCTAGCCGCAGGAATCAGCGTCGGCGCGCCACCGGACATGTTCAACCAGCGCGGCCAGGACTGGAGCCAGCCGCCGTGGCATCCGGACCGCCTGGCGGCCTCCGGCTATGCGGCGTTCCGCGACATGCTCCGCAACATCCTGCGCCATGCCGGCGGCATCCGGGTGGACCACATCCTCGGCCTGTTCCGGCTGTGGTGGATCCCGCAGGGCGAGGCGCCCGGCGCGGGAGCGTACGTGTACTACGACCACCGGGCACTGATCGGCATCCTCGCGTTGGAGGCGGAACGGGCCGGGGCGATCGTGGTCGGGGAGGACCTCGGAGTCTTCGAACCCGGTGTGCAGGAGTACCTCGCCGAGCGCGGCATCCTCGGCACGTCGATCCTGTGGTTCGAGCAGGACGCTAACGGGCCCCTTCCCCCCGAGGCGTACCGCAAGGGCTGCCTGACCACCGTGACCGTGCACGACCTCCCGCCGAGCGCAGGGTACCTGGCGGGCGAGCACGTGGCGCTGCGCGAGAGGCTCGGGCTGCTCAGCCGGCCCGTCGAGGAGGAACAGGCCGAGGACCGCGCCGTCCAGGACAGGTTCCTGGATCTCCTCCGGGAGCGCCGGCTCCTCGCCGACGGGGCCGTCGGCGTCCCCGGGACAGTGGAGGCACTGCATGCCTTCATCGGTCAGACGCCGTCGCTTCTGCTCGGCGTGGCGCTCGCCGACGCCGTCGGGGAGCGCCGCACGCAGAACCAGCCGGGCACCCATGACGAGTACCCCAACTGGCGGATCCCCCTCGCCGACGCCGAGGGCAGGGCCGTCCTCGTCGAGGACCTCGCCGTGAACGGACGCTTCTCGTCGCTCGTGGCCTCGCTCGGCCTGCACGTCGACCCGGGAACGCCGGATGCGGCCCGGGAGGCCACGGAGGCCACGGAGGCCACGGAGGCCACGGAGGCCGCGGAGGCCGCGGAGGCCGCGGAGGCCGCGGGGGCCGCGGGGGCCGCGGGGGCCGCGGGGGCCGCGGGGGACACCGGGTCCACTGGATCCGCGGGAGCCACCCGATCCACCGGCTGAGCGCAAGAGGGCCCTTCCGGGGGCACCACGGCCGCGCCGCGTGATCGGATAGTGGCATGGACAGACTCGGAACATATGACGTCGTCGTCGTCGGCGGCGGGATCGCGGGGCTGAGCGCCGCGCTCGTGCTCGGGCGGGCACGGCGGCGCGTCCTCGTGATCGACGCCGGAACGCCCCGCAACGCGCCGGCCGACGCCGCGTACGGCTTCACCACCCGCGACGGCACCACTCCGGAGCACCTCCTGGGCCTGGGCCGGGCCGAACTGGAACCCTACGGCGTGCACTTCCTGGACGGCACGGTCCACGACGTGATCGACGGCGCGGAGGAGAGCGCGGACCTCTGGACCGTGACGACCACCGACGGCGCAACGGCGCGGGGACGGCACCTGATCCTCGCTTCGGGTCTCCGGGACGTCCTCCCGGAGGTCGACGGTGCGCGGGAGGCATGGGGCCGCGGCCTGCTGCAGTGTCCGTACTGCCACGGTTGGGAGGTCAGGGACGAGGCACTCGGCGTGATCGGGTCCACAGACACCTCGATCGCCCAGGCACTCCTGCTCGGACAGTGGTCGGCGGACGTGACCTACTTCCCACACCTCCTCGGTACCGTGCCGGAGGAGGACGCGCGCCGACTGCGAGCCCGGGGCGTGCGGGTCGTGGAAGGACCGGTCCGGGAATTCTTCCTGGGGGAGGCGCCCGACAGCGGCGGTCCGCGGGCGCTCCTCGGCGTGCACGTCGACGACGGTTCCGCCGACGGTCAGCGGGTGCCATGCGTGGCCGTGTTCTGCGAACCCGGGGCGGACGCGTCCTCACCTCTGGTGGCCTCGCTGGATTGCGAACTGCGTGAGGACGGCTGTATCGTCACGGACCACCTCGGCCGGGCATCGCGGGACCGGGTCTGGGCGGTCGGCAATGCGGCGGACCCGGCCGCGCATCTGATCACCGCCGCCGGGGATGCCTACCGGACGGCGGTCACTGTCAATGCCGTGCTGGTGCAGGAGGACTGCGAGGCGCTGCTGGACGCGGGGGAGACGGTCAGCAGGCGCGTCTGACCCCACGCGAGGCGGATACGACGGGGGCGGGCCACGACACCATGTCGGGGCCCGCCACCCTTGCGCTCGCTACTTCCCGAGATCCTTCCCGAGATCAGGGCGGGTCTCGCTGTCCTGGGCCTGGAACGGGGTGTCCTCGATGTCGCGGGGGTTTCCCCCGGCCGGCCCGGTGGTGGCCGTGGTCCCGGCACCGACCTTCGCCTTGCCGCCCTTGCCGGAAGCGGACTCGCCCTTCTTCAGGGCGCCCTTCAGGGTGTCCTGCACCTTCGGGGCCTTGGTCTTGATGGTGTCGGTGGTCGAGGAGACGGTGTCCTGAACCTTCGGGTTCTCCCACAGCTTCTGCGCCTTGCTCTTGAGCTGCTCGTAGCTCTCCCGGCCGGCCCGCGTCCCGAGGACGTACCCGGCTGCCATTCCTGCGGCGAAAACAAGCTTGTTCTTCATGGTGTTCTCCCTTCGTTGGACTATGTTCCTTCCGAATCTAGACCACGCGGTCGGCCTCCGGCGAGAGTAGTGTCTGCGGGCACCATGCTGTAGGAGCGCCGGGGTGCCGGTGGTGCTACCGGATGGAGCGTCGGTGCCGGGCGCTAGGTTGGCGATGGTGGCAACAGGACAGGGAGGCTCCATGCCCGAGGGGGACAGCGTGTTCCGCCTGGCGATCCGCCTGCGGGGATCCCTCGACGGGCGCACGCTGCGCCGCGGCGACCTCCGGGTGCCCGCGCATGCCGAGACGCCGCTGGACGGGATGCGCATCGCCGGGCACGTGACCCACGGCAAGCACCTGCTCACGCGGTTCGACGGCGGCCTGACCCTCCACACGCACCTGCTGATGCAGGGGTCATGGACGGTCACGACCCCCGGGAGAACGCTGCCGCGGAAGCTCCTGCCGGAGGCGCGGGTGATCCTCGCCGTGCGCGACGGCCCGACCGCGTACGGACTGGGCCTACCCGTCGTCGACCTGCTGGACACCCGGGCGGAGGGCGACGCCGTGGGGCACCTCGGCCCTGATCCGCTGCGGCAGGACTGGTCCGCGGACGAGGCGGTGCGCAGGCTGCGCCGCGACCCGGGGGAGCGCGTGGCAACGGCCCTGCTGGATCAGCGGAACGTCGCCGGGTTCGGGAATCTGTGGGCCAACGAGCTCTGCTTCCTGCGGGGCATCCACCCCGACACGGTGATGGCCGACGTGGACGTCCCGGCGCTGGTGGCCCTCGGTGCACGGTGCCTGCGGTTCTCGGCGACGCAGCAGGGAGCGCATCAGGTCACCACGGGGAACACCCGCCGGGGGGAGAAGCACTGGGTCGCCGGCCGCGCCGGCAGGCCGTGCCTCCGGTGCGGCACCATCGTGCGCGTCAGGGCGGAAGTGCCGAACGACCCGGGCCGGCGTCGCACCTGGTGGTGTCCCCGCTGCCAACCGGCGCCGCCGGACTGAGGCCGGGGCCCGACCTCCTGGTGCGCGCAGTCCTCAGCGCCGCGCGGCGAGGGCGGCTGCGAAGGCGTCGGCGGACGCTGCGGAGCTGTCGATGCGCCAGTCGGTTTCCTTGGCGATGTGGAACCAGACGAGCCCGACGACGTCCGGCTGCGCGGAGACGTACTCGAAGAGGGAGGAGATCCACTGGGGCTTGGACCCGCCGAGCTCCGACGACGCCGTCTCGGCGATCATGATCGGCGTGCCCGGGGCGAGCTGCCGGAGCTGCGCGATCCCGCCACCGAACAGTGCCTCGGGTTCCTGCCAGGAGCTCCATGACTGCGAGGTGCCCCAGTTGTAGCCGTCGAGCGCCGCGACGTCGACGTAGCCCGCGCCCGGGTAGAGCTGATCCAGGGGCGTCGATCCCCAGTAGGGGACGTTCGGGTTCCACACCCAGCTGATGTTGGTCGCGCCGGTGGAAGCGACGACGTCGTGCACGTGCCGGTAGGCGGCAACGTAATCGGCCGCCGTGTTGCCGTTGACGCCCGCAGCCCACGGGTACCAGTCACCGTTCATCTCGTGCGCGAAGCGCAGGTACACGGGCTGCCCCCAGCGTCCCAGGTCGGTGCCCCACTCGCGGAGGTAGGCGTCGAACTCGCCGGCGGCGATACGGTCGAGCGAGTAGGCGGGCTGCTCGGTGCCTCCGCCCCAGGTCCACGGCTCCCAGGTCAGCAGCGTCTCGGCGCCGCGGGCGCGCACGGCATCCAGCTCCGCGATCGGTGCGGGCTGGTTGAAGTCCTTGTAGGACAGCACGATGGAGGGCGCCTCGCCTGCGAGGGCAGCGACGGCGTCGAGCTCACCGCCGGCTGCGGGCCCCCCATTGGTGCCGACGCCGAAGCGGATCCCTTTGGTGACACCCGGTGCAGGCGCCGGGGCGAGGATGGTGTAGCCGGCGCTCGCAGTGGAGGCGCCCGCCGTCGCCGTGATGCTCACGGTGTCGGTCCCCGCCGGCACGATCGATACGGTGAAGGCGCCCTGCGGCGTCGTGGTCAGGGCCGCGCTCGCGGTCCCGGCCACAATGGTCCCCTTCGTCCTCTTGGGGAAGCCCGCGCCCGTCACCGTGACGGAGGCACCAGGTGTTCCGGAGTCGGAACTGACGGTGATCGTGGCCGCGGCCTGGGCCGGCGCCGGGCTCACCCCGAGCATCAGGACGGACAGCGCCACGAAGACCACGACGAGTCGCGCGGCGGTCGTCCGGGTCGCGGATGCTGTGAGACGGGGAACGGTGAGCATGATCGGCACCTCGGGGTTCGGTGGCCCGGCTGACCGCGAGGGTCCCGTGGCTTTGCGTCCCCGGCTCGCGCAGGGTTTGCCTTTGTCGCCGAGCGGTCGCCCGGGCGTCGTCGGTCCCCGCATTGTGGGGCCCATCCCATTGTGCCGTCGCACCCGCAGGACGGGGCAGGAATTCGCCGTACTGCGGCGAAGGATTCCGGCAGATCTTCCGCAGGGCGTGGTCGCACAGGCGTCGGGCGCAGCCGGAGGGACGTGACCGTGGCCTTGGGAAATCGTGTGGTGTGCACCACAATTGAGAGTGCGGCGGGCTGGAGGCTCCCGTCGCGGGTGTGTCGAGGGGGAAGTTTGAAGCAGAGACAGAAATTCACGGAGACGATCGCGGCGCAGGTGGCCGAGTTCCAGCCGACGTTCGACGCGCAGGTCGGTCCGGCGCTCGCGGAGGTCTTCGCGATGGAGCAGGAGGAGCTCCGCCGCGCAGCGCTTCCGGAAGGAATCGCCCGCGTGGGCGAGAAACTCCCCGAGGCCGTCGTGTACGACGACGGGGGGCATCCAGTGCCCCTGCGGGAGGTCCTCGGTGCGGCGGCCGCGATCATCGTCTTCTACCGCGGCGGGTGGTGTCCCTACTGCAGCATCGCCCTGCAGACCTATCAGCGGGAACTGAGCCCTCTTGCGGAGACGTTCGGGACGCGGCTCATCGCGATCAGCCCGCAGGCCCCGGAGATCGCGCGGAGCATGGCGAGCGAGAAGGGGCTGTATCTGCCGCTCTACTCGGATGCAGCGAACTCCCTCGCCTCACTGCTCGGGATCGTCACGACGCCGAGCCCCGAGTCGACGCTGGCGCGCATCGCCCTCGGCGTGGACGTCGCCGGGTCCAATCTGGGCCGGACCCCGACGATCCCCTTCCCCGCGGTGATCGTCGCCGACGCGACGGGCACCATCCGGTTCATCGACGTGCAGGTGGACTACACGAACCGCACGGAGACCAGCGACATCATCGATGCCCTCGTCGCCCTCTGAGGCGATACCGCCCTCCGGGACGATACCGGGCGACGACCGTGAGGCTCAGGCTTCCTTGACCTGGCTGTCGACGGCGTCCTCGAGTGCGTCGTCTCCGGCATCGGACGCCGGGGTGTCGCGGATCAGCTGTCGGCGATCGAGCTCCTCGCGGAGCTCGTGGTGCTGCCCATCGGTCTCCGGATCCACTTCACCGTCGCGGACGTACTGCACATCCCTCGACCGGTGGTTCCTGCTGTTCAGGATGTCCAGGTCGTCCCGATCGATCGACGTCAGATCCTCCGGGAACGCCTTCTCCGGATCCAGCCTGCTGTTATCACTCACGAAGTGCCTCATTCACGTGCCACGAACTCGGGAGCCCCGCTTCTAGAGGCGAGAACGACACTACCGTAATCGCCTCCTGGTTCCCGGTTTCCCCTGTCGCACGGCATCCCTGTCACACGGCGTCCCGGGAGCCCGGAGGCACGCTGAGCCGGATGTGTTCCGTACTCGAGCGTGCTCGAGATGGACAGGGCGACATCGCAGAAGTTTGCCGAGCGCCGCATCAGCCGCACCACCCGGGTCACGAATTGAAGTGCGTGGTCACCGGTTCCGCCTGCCCCACCGATGCGAGTATGCCGGCCGCGAGGTCCGCCACCTTCACGTTCCGGGTGGATGATGCCTGTCGGAGGATCGCGAAGGCCTCCTTCTGGGTGCACCTGTTCTGGGCCATGATCGCGCCGACCGCCGTGTCGATGGTGGTGCGGTTCACCATGGCGGCCTTGAGGTGCTGCGTGTCCTCGCTGAGCTTGGCGATCCGCACAGCCAGGCGGAGGGAGCGGGAGGCATCGCGTGCGAGGCCTTCGGCCACCGCGATGCCCGTCGCATCGAAGGCATCCGGGGAGGTGGAGTAGAAGTTCAGACCGGCGCTGGCGCCCTCGTCGAGGCGGATGGGTATGCCGAGGGCCGAGCGCAGGCCATGGGAGGCGATGGCGGTGCGGTATTCAGGGAAGCGTTCCTCGGTCAGGAAGTCCCGGATATATACGGTCTCACCCGTGCGGGCGGCCCGGAGGCAGGGGCCGTCGTCGAACCCGTATTGCACTTCGTCGACTTCACGGGCCTTGTCGCTGCTGCTGGCGACGGTGATCATCGATCGTGGGCGCAGGAGCGTCACGCCGCAGAACACCTCACCGTAGGCGCCGCTGAACGCCTCGGCGGCGATGGTCGCGAGGCCGGCGAGGAAGTCCTGGACGTCGTCGCTCTCCAGGACCATGTCCTGCAGGAGCGCGGTGACCGGATCGCGATCGATCTCGCGAGCAAGGTCCTTCTCATCGGGCATACGGCTGGTTCCTTGGACGAAGCGGCTAACGGGCCAACGATCAGCGCCATCCGCCCGGAAGCGGATCGACGGGAAATGCGGTTCAGGGAATCCGCCGGAACGTTGTTCTGCCATCAACTGTACGACCCGGTGCCGGTGGGGTGCTCCACGTGGTCGCCCCGTGCACGCAGAGCCTGTGTGACGTCGGAGCCTGCCACGGTCCGGCCCAGTTTGTCCGGATTGCGCACGAGGTAGACCCCGCTGACCCTGCCTCGCTCGTCCACCCCCACGGCGACGGTCAGTTCCAGCCGGTCATCCGTGTGGACGAGGATGTCCCGGCAGCGTGACGGATCGCCCGTCGGCATCGATCCAGAGCGCTCGGGACGGGAGGCGATGCACCCGCGGATGCAGCACCCTCGGCCAGTCCACGCCTGCCGTGTCCCGGCTCCCCGCGGCCACCCTGTGCAGCCGGATGCGTTCCGTGAACTGCGCCCCCGGGTCCACCAGGGTGACCTCCAGCGGGATCCGGCCCGCGGCCCGACCCGCAACCCTGTTCGCCGCCATCACCCCCGCGTACCCGCCACCGACGACCACCACGTGGACTGTCCCGCTCATCACGCCTCTCTTCCCCAGGAGTTCCCGACACCATCAAGACACCGCTCGCCGGCGGTCTGTGACAGGGGTCGGCACCCGGACCGTCGGGCCCGGTCGCTCAGCCCGTGGTGGTGCTGGACCTGACCACGAGTTCGCCCCGGGGCATGGACGCGGACTGGATCGTCCCGGTGTCGAGCAGGGCGAGCAGGAGTTCGGCGGCCACCCGGCCCTGCATGCCCGGGTTCCTGGACAGGGCTGTGACCGCAGGGAAGGCGAGCCGGCAGTGCAGGGAGTCGTCCCAGCTGATGATCGCCACGTCGTCGGGGCAGCGCAGGCCGAGGTCGCGCAGGGCGAGCAGCCCGCCCATCGCCATGAGGTCGTTGCCGAACACCACCGCCGTCACCGGCGTCTCCGACGCGTCCGGTGCGCGGAGCAGGGTCTCGACGGCGTCGTGCCCGGACTGAAGCGCATAGTCCGCCTCGTACTGGACGATTCCCATGCCGTGGCCCGCCGCACGTTCCCGCACCCCGCGGATGCGCTCCTTCTCGTGCAGGAACCGGTGCGGTCCGGACACGTGCCCGACGCGGCGGTGTCCTGCGTCGTGGAGGTGGTCGACGATGGTTGCGGCGTCGACGACGTGGTCCGTCGTCGTCCCGGACACGGTGGGCGGCCTGCCGGTCTCGGGTGCCCCGTGCAGCACGAACGGCAGTCCCAGGCGGTCCAGCAGCGCGGGGCGGGGGTCCTCGAGCAGGTGATCGAACACGAGGACGCCGTCGACCTTCCGTTCCCCGGCCCAGCGCTCGTAGGTGGCACGCTCCTGGGCGGGGTCGTTGCCGACCATGCGCAGCATCAGGGCCATGTCGCGCTCGGCGAGGGCGGTCTCGATGCCGGTGAGCAGCCCCATGTGGTACGGCTCGGTGCCGATGAGCAGGGGGTCGGCGGACAGCACCATGCCGACGGCTCCCGCACGCGACCGGGAGAGTGCACGGGCCGAGGAGCTGGGGTACCAGTCGAGTTCGGCGGCGAGGTCCAGGACGCGGCGCCGGGTCACCTCGCTGACTCCCGGCTGGCCGTTGAGCGCGTAGGAGACGGACGCCTTCGAAATGCCCAGCCTCTTCGCCAGGCCGGCAATGGTTTCCTTGGCCATGGGGTACACCCTAGCCGCACGAATTGCTTGACCGACCCCGACGTATCACCTACCTTCGAGCTAGCGACTGAACCGGTTCAGTCGCCCCGACTTTCTCACCGAGGAGAACCCCGTGACGTATTCGCTCCAGCTCTACACCCTGCGGACGGCGATGGGTGAGGACCTCCCCGGCACCATCAAGCGCGTCGCCGACCTCGGCTACACCGCCGTGGAGCCCTACAACTTCGTCGCCACCGCGGATGAACTGGCAGCCGCACTGTCGGAGAACGGGCTCACCGCCCCGTCCGGCCACGCACCCCTGCTCGGCGCGGACCAGGACGAGATCTTCGAGGCCGCACGCAAGCTCGGCATCGGGACCGTGATCGACCCGCACGTCGAGCGTTCCCGGTGGACCACGGACGAGGACATCCGCGCCACCGCGGAGGCCCTCAACGCGGCAGCCCGGAAGGGCGCCGGGTACGGCATCACCGTCGGCTACCACAACCACGAGTTCGAGCTCGAGGAGCGCATCGACGGCACCTCCGCCCTCGAGGTGCTCGCGGGCTATCTCGATCCTGAGGTCGTCCTCGAGGTGGACACGTACTGGGCGGCCGTCGGTGGCGAGAATCCCGTCGAGCTGCTGAACCGCCTCGGCGGCCGGGTGCGGTTCATCCACATCAAGGACGGTCCGCTCACCAAGGACAACAAGGAGCAGGTAGCCGTCGGCTCCGGCAGCATGCGCATCTGGGACGTGCTCGGTGCCGCTCCAGGGCTCGAGGCCGCCGTCGTCGAACTCGATGATTTCGACGGCGACATCTTCAGTGCCGTCGCGGACAGCCTCGCGTACCTCCAGGAGGGACAGAAGTGAGCACTGCAGCAGAGCGCACAGGCCCCGTCGGAGTCGCCGTCGTCGGCGCCGGGGTGATCAGCAAGGAATACCTCACCAACCTGACGGCCTTCCCGGACGTCACGGTGCACATCGTGGCCGACATGTTCGAGGAGGTCGCCGCCGTCCGCGCCGCCGAGTTCGGCGTCCCGTCCTCCGGAGGCGTCCAGGACGCGCTGGACCACCCCGACGTCGAGATCGTCGTCAATCTGACCATCCCCGCCGCGCACGTCGAGGTGGCCACCGCCGCGGTGAACGCGGGCAAGCACGTCTGGAGCGAGAAGCCCTTCTCCCTGGACCGTGAGAGCGGCATCGGCCTCCTGAAGACCGCGGATGCCGCCGGGCTCCGCCTGGGCTGCGCCCCCGACACCTTCCTGGGCGCCGGCCTGCAGACGGCGTTGCGGCTCGTGGCCCGCGGCGACATCGGCGTGCCACTGACGGCGCTGACCCTGATGCAGTCGCCGGGTCCGGAGTCGTGGCACCCGAACCCGGCGTTCCTCTTCCAGGAGGGTGCCGGGCCGTTGTTCGACATGGGGCCCTATTACCTGACGACGCTCGTCCAGACCTTCGGCGCGATCACGAAGGTCGCGGGGTTCGGTTCCACGTCCCGCGCGACGCGCACCATCGGGTCGGGGCCGAAGGCCGGCGAGGTCTTCGACGTCACTGTCCCGTCCCACGTCAGCGCGATCGCCCAGTTCGCGAACGGCGAGTCCTCGCAGAGCATCTTCAGCTTCGACTCCCCGCTCAAGCGGGCGGGCTTCATCGAGATCACCGGCACCGAGGCGACCCTTGCGTTCCCCGACCCGAACACGTTCACCGGCGATCTCCTGCTCACACGCCGCGGGGCTGACGAGCCCGAGGTGGTCCCGGCCGTCGGCGCGACATCCACCCGCGGCAGCGGCGTGCTCGAGATGGCCAGGGCCCTGCGGGACGGACGCCCGCATCGTGCACAGGGCGAGACGGCGTACCACGTGCTCGATGCGATGGTCTCGATCTCGGAGAGTATCGCCACGGGCGGCTTCGTCTCGCTCTCGAGTACCGCGACGGCGGCCGATCCGCTGCCCGAGGAATGGGACCCGTACGCCGCAACCCTCGCCTGAGCCCTCCCGTGGGCCGCCGTCAACAGCGACCCCCGGGAGGAACCGGGGACGTCGATCGCCGGGCTTCCGACGGCCTGCGTTCCGCCGAGGTCGAGTACCTGCCGGGGCACGGTGGCGGCGACGCCCGTCGGGTACTGGCGTAGGCTGGGAGATGCGGGCACGTTCGCGCCACCTCTGGCGCCGTCCGCGAGGAGGCGGAATTGGTACAGCGTATGTCAGACCCCACGTACAGGGCTCAGCAGTGGGAACAACGATACGATCCGCAGATCGAGGACGTGAACCGGCTGTGTGACTCCCTCGCCGAGGCGAAGCCGGGTTCTGCGGTGCCCTACATCGATCCGATCCACGACGTCGACGGCTGCAAGATCGTCAGTCTCTTCTCCAATCCTGGGTCCTCCCTGCCCTCCGGCTTCGTCTCGTTCGAGAACGACGACCCGAGCTCCGTTCGCATGGCGGGTATCTACGAGGCCGTCGGACTGCGCCCCGACGCCTTCATGCCCTGGAACGCCCACCCGTGGTACCTGCCCGAGGGCAAAGAGCGCGCGCTGACCATGGACCAGATCGCCGACGGCGTGAAGCCCCTGCTCACCTTCCTGCAGCAGGTTCCGCGGGCGTCGGCGCTCGTGGCGCACGGCGCCGACGCGCACAAGGCAGCGCGCCGGCTCATGAAGCTCGAGAACCGGGCCATCGCCAAGCGCGGGTTCAAGATCTACGAGGTCCGCTCCCCGGGGGAGCGTGCCTTCAAGGGCACGCCCGTCAACCAGGAGCTGTGGCTCAAGGAGATCCAGGCGGCGTACACCGACGCGATGGGACGCGCGGGAATCCGCGCCCGCCAGTCCATCTGACGCTCCGCAGGGCGTCGACTACGAGCCGTACGTCCCCGACACGGACCGGGTGGACCTCAGGCGCGGTCGCCGGGCGAGGTGCGCCCACTGCGGGCGGAGTGCCCGTTCGACCGCTTCAGGGCGAGTCCCCGCAGCGTCGCCGCGATGTCCTCGATGGACTGCTGGACCCACGCGATCGCGTCGTCGTCCGTCATCTGTGTCTCCGCGTCAGGGGCGTCGGAACGATGCGCGACGGCGAGCCGCCCGACCGTCCCCTCAAGACGCTCGAGCAGAGCCTCGGTCTCGGCAGCGAGCTGATGGACCAGGGTGTCCCCGCCCCGCGCATTCCTCCCGCCGGGCACCGCGAGGAGCGCGCTCCGGTGCGAGATGGCTTCGTTCACGGGCGTGGGGGCAGACTGGCACTGTGTGCTCATGGATCTGAGACCTCGGTATGGTGGCGCACCCTGGCATAGCTCAGGGACGGAAAAAGGCATTGACAGGGACAGTGTGCCACTACCCTGTCGCAATTCCAGCAATTTCGGACCACGGGCATCCCCGGAAGCTACTGATGAGTAGGGGCAGTGGGCCCGGCCCCCGTCAGGCCTCCCGCTTCGAGGTGAGGTAGGTCGACCCGTCCGCGGTGCGCACCACCGTCCAGCGGATCCTTCGCGCCCACTGACTCCTTTCGGCGCCCCGAGCAGGAGGTCGTCCTGCTCGGTGCTCTCCGGTCGGAGGCAGGGACTACCGGTCAGGCTGCTGGGGATCTCGTGGGGAGAGGGCGGCGTGGGTCGCCTGGGTGAAGTTCTCCGTCGTCATGAAGTCGTGTCCGCGCCGCACCAGGTCCTCGAGGACGGCGAGGTCGACGGCGGCGAGCGTGGTGACGTACAGACACCCGGCGCCCCGCCGGTACTTGCCGAGGCGCGGCAGCAGATCCTCCACATCGGGGGCGGCGAGCAGGCCGTAGAGTGCCTGCGCCGTGCTCCGCGGCGAGAACCCGACGGACAGGGCATCGCCCTCGTGCCCCGAGGCGTACCGGTAGTGGTACTGGCCGAAGCCGATCATCGAGGATCCCCACATCACGCCCCGCTCGCCCGTGACCCTGCCCATGAGATCGAGCAGGACCAGCGCGTCGGCTCGCCGCGTCGGATGCGCCACCGACTCGATGAACGAGCGCGGATCCTGATCCGTCGGCTGTGTCAGCAGTTCGGCCACGATACGGCCACCTTTCTCGGGGGCGTACCGTCGGCGCCTGTGCAGCCAGAATAGACGGGTCGTCGGCCGCGTCGGAAGTGTCGGTGGCGGAGGCTATCGTCGGAGCAACGACGGACACTTCGAAGGGTTGTATGCTCCAGGCCAGCACGTTGCTCCAGATCCGCCGCATCTACGTCGAGCCCGCTGCGGCTGCCCTGCCGCGCGGCCAGGAGATCCTCGCACGGTGGCCGGACGCCGACTTCGTCGAGGTGGCGAGCCACTGGCGCATCCCGGAACTCAGCGGGGACGAGGCGAACGTCCGCCGCTGGGTCCGCATCAAGACCGAGGCCCTGATCGTCGGCGTCAAGAAGTCCCTCACCGCGAAGCCCAACGGAAGGTCGGCGGACTTCATTGCACCCTCGACGGCGAACGGCTGCGCCATGGCCTGCGCCTACTGCTACGTCCCGCGCCACAAGGGGTACAGCAACCCCATCACCGTGTTCGCCAACATCGAGCAGATCAGCGGCTACCTCGAACGGCACGTGGCGCGTCAGGGCATGAAGCTGGAACCGAACCAGTGCGACGAGCACGCCTGGGTGTACGACATCGGGGAGAACAGTGACTGCTCGGTGGACGCACTCGTGAGCGACAACGTGCGCGACCTCGTCGACCTGTACCGGGACCTGCCGACCGCGAAGCTCTCCTTCGCCACCAAGTACGTCAACCGGGACCTGTTGTCATGGGATCCCCAGGAACGCACCCGCATCCGCTTCTCCCTCATGCCCGAGAAGCTCGCCCGCACCGTGGACGTCCGCACGACGCCGGTCGCGGAGCGCATCGCCGCGATCAACGACTTCGTGGAGGCGGGCTACGAGGTGCACGTCAATTTCTCCCCGGTGATCATCACACCCGGCTGGCAGGACGACTGGCGTGAACTCTTCGGCCAGCTCGACGCCGCCCTGTCGCCCGCGGTGAAGAAGCAGCTCGCCGCGGAGGTCATTTTCCTGACACACAATCAGCAACTGCACGAGGTCAACCTCGGCTGGCACCCGCAGGCCGAGGAGATCCTGTGGCGACCGGACCTGCAGGAGACCAAGCGGTCCCAGAACGGGTTCACGAACGTGCGCTACGTCGCCTACGACAAGCGGGGCTACCTCGACGAGTTCCTCCGCCTCGCCGCCGCGCAGCTGCCCTACTGCCGGATCCGCTATGCCTTCTAGCACCCGCCGCCGCGCCGACACCGCAGACCACCGATCCGCCGACGGTAGATTGTCCCCGTGGTCTCAAACCTTGCGCGCCTCGTCACGGCGCTGTTGCTCCTCTGCCTGTGCGCCTGCAACATCAACCCTGCCGCCGTCACCTGCGACCCCATCGACGGCCGGAACCTCGCGCCGGCCGAGGGCACGCTCATGGGAGTGAATCTCGAGTGGGGGAGGGAGACCCTCGCGGAGTACTCGGACAAGCTCGGTGAGCGTCCCGCCGTCGCCGTGACCTTCGCGGATTTCCCTTTCTCTCCGGAGGACCCGCACCTCATCAGCGCAGCTGCCGAGCAGGCGCGACAGACGGGAGCCGCGCTCCTGCTGACGCTGGAACCCGTCGAGGGGCTGGCTGCGGTCACCGACGAACGCGCGAGCGAACTCTCTGCCCTGCTCGCGGGCTTCAACACGAACGGGGTGCCGGTCATCGTGCGGTTCGCCCACGAGATGAACGGGTCGTGGTATCCATGGGGTCAGCAGCCCGCCGAGTACATCGCAGCCTTCCGCCGCGTGGCCGACGCCGTCCATCGGGACGCCGCCGGGTCCGCCATGATGTGGGCGCCGAACTACGGTGGCGGGTACCCCTTTGCCGGGGGGGCGAAGGAGTCCCTCCCCGGAGCCGAAGGCTTCGACGAGCTCGACACCACTGGGGACGGCTCGCTGACCGTGCTGGACGACCCCTACGCGCCCTATTACCCCGGTGACGACGCCGTGGATTGGGTGGGCATGTCCCTGTACCACTGGGGAGATGCCCACCCCTGGGGCGAGAGCGAGATGCCGGAGGAGGGCAAGTTTGCTGCACAGCTCACGGGCACCTACGACGGCGACAACGGCGACGAATCGATGCTCCCCGACTTCTACGCCGTCTACGGCCTGGGCCACGGCAAGCCCGTCGCGATCCCGGAGACCGCGGCGCTTGTCGATGACACCATCGGTGACCTGCGGACACTGAACATCAAACGGGCCTGGTGGCAACAAATCTTCGATCCGACCGTCCGTGAGCGCTTTCCCCGGCTCGCAATGGTGAATTGGTTCGAATGGAACAAGATGGAACCCGAGGTGGGCGCCGCCGTGGACTGGACCGTCGTCGAGGACCCGGTAATCCGCGCCGAGTTCACGGAGGCGCTGCCCGACTGGTACCGGTTCGCCGACCAACCCGAGAACTGTGGGGAGCCGCTGTCATGACCACCGACCATCATCAAGGACAGGGCTGGCATCTCGCCCCGGAGCTGCCCCGCCCCGTGATCATGGACCAGTTCTGGGCTGACGCGGTCTTCCTGCACTGGCGGATCGACGCCGCGGCCGTGACCGGCTTCATGCCGCCCGGCGTCGAGCCCGACGTCGTGGACGGTTCGTCCTGGGTGGGCCTGATCGGCTTCCGAATGGTCGGCGCGGGACTGGGCCACGGCCTGCCCGTCCCGTATTTCGGGTCCTTCACCGAGATCAACGTCCGGCTCTATTCACGGGGTCCCGACGGCACCCGCGGTGTCGTGTTCGTGACGCTGGATGCCTCCCGCCTCGCCGTCGTCCTCGCCGCCCGCGCCGGCGGCATCCCGTACGTGTGGTCGAAGTGCTCCCCGCTCGAGCGCGGGGATGGCGCGCGCCGGGAGTACGGCTACGACGTCGTCCGGTACCGAGGGCAGGCCTCCTCCCGCTTCACCGTGCGGCCGGACACGGGGACGACGGCGGAGGACTCTCTCTCCCTGGAGCTCACGGCGCGCTTCGGGCTGCACAGTGTCCTCGCCGGTCGGACGCTCTACATCCCCAACACCCACGCGCCGTGGGCGCTCCACCCTGCCAACCTGACGGAGCTCGACGACGGGCTGCTCGCCGCGGCGGGGCTCCGGGTGGACGGGCCGCCGGAGTCCGTCCTGTTCTCGCCCGGTGTGCAGACACAGTTCGGCAAGCCCCGCGTGGTGCACTCGGGGTGATTCCCCGGGGCTCGCGCGAGCGCTCGTCCGCCCGCGGAAGCCGGCCGGAGGCGCTACGCGAGGGCGATGCCCGAGGGCCGGATGCTCAGGGTCTCGATGGTCGATTCGCGGGTCGCGTCGACGGCGAGACGCACGGCCCGAGCCACCTGGTCCGGTTGGATCCACGCCTCGGGCCGGTAGTCCTTACCCTCCCAGGCGTGCAGTTCCTCCTGCATGTCGGTGGCCACCCTCCCGGGGTGGATGGAGCTGACCCGGACGCCGTGCCGGCGCTCCTCCTCGCGCAGCGCATCCGTGAGCGCGCGCAGCGCGAACTTGGTGCCGCTGTAGGCGGCCGAGCCGGCGCCGGAACTGTAGCCGGAGCCGCTGTTGATGGTGACGACCTGCCCGCCCGCGGCGCGCAGGGCCGGCAGGAGGGCCCTGGTCAGGGACGCCACAGCGAACACATTGACCTCGAAGCTCTCGCGCCAGGCGTCGTCGGTCAGGTCGGCCACCGAGCCCATCCGCAGGACGCCCGCCGAGTGGACCAGGACGTCGAGTCGCGGGATGCCGGCGACCGCGGCGGCCACCTCACCGGAGTCGCGCAGCTCCGCGGCGAACGGCTCCGCCGAAGGGAACGACGACGACAGCTCCGCGAGGGCCGGCAGGTCGCGTCCGCCGAGCAGCAGGTGGTGCGTGGGGGCGAGCTCGTCGGCGATGGCGCGGCCGATGCCGCGGGAGGCGCCCGTGATGAGGGCGACGGGGGAGGAGGACATGCCCACACCCTAGCAACGCGTCCGTTCCCGTGGGGCGCGGCTCCAATGGCCCTGCGTTGACAATGAAGTCCACGTCACACAAGATCACGTGACAACAAAAGTTCACTGGGGGACAACTTCGAGAGATGAGAGGGCACATGCCTGACCTGAATCCACCCCATGAGCACCTCACGGAGGGCGACGTCCTCGCGGCAGCCGAGGTGCTCGTCGCTGCCTTCCGTGCGACGGACACCGAGGCCTACTTCGGGTGCTTCGCCCCGGATGCCACCTTCGTGTTCCACACGGAAGCCCGCCGGCTCGAGGACAGGGCGGCCTACGAGGAGCTGTGGGCGGGGTGGATCGCCGACGGCTGGCGCGTGACGGACTGCATCAGCAGCGACCCGCGCGTGCAGGTCGTCGGGACGGCGGCCGTCTTCACCCATCACGTCCGGACCACCACCTCGGTCGGAGGCGCGAGCGAAACGACCAGCGAGCGGGAGACGATCGTGTTCCGCCGCGCGGGCTCCTCGATCGAGGCCGTCCACGAACACCTCAGCCCCGCCCATCACGACCTCACGGAAGAGAGCGCCTCATGACGCAGGCCAACCAGACCTCGGCGTATCGGCGCCTGTCCGACCACCTCGACAAGAATTCCGACGGGTACGGACCGTTGCGCGGCACGCTCGGAACCGCGCGTATGGGCATGATCTGGCTCGCCGCCAACCTCGTCGTGACCACCCTGCTCACCGGGACGCTCTTCGTTCCGGGGATCAGCTGGGGCCTCGCGGTCGGCATGATCATCCTCGGCACCCTGATCGGGGGCTCGGTGCTGGTGCTGGTCGGGAACATGGGCACCCGGACCGGCCTGCCCACGATGTCGCTCACCAAGGGGTCCTTCGGGCTCCGCGGCTCCTTCCTCCCGGTCGCCGCGAACGTCGTCATCCTGATGGGCTGGAGCTGGGTGCAGGCCATGCTCGCGGGGGTCACCGTCAACTTCCTCGTCGAGCAGGCCACCGGCTTCTCCAGCCCGGTCCTGTTCTCCGTGCTCTGCCAGCTGCTCGTGGTCTGCCTCGCGATCTTCGGTCATACGGGGATCGCCCGCGTGGAGCCGTGGCTCGCTCTCGTGATCCTCGCCTTCATGGCCTACATCTTCACCACGGCGTTCCTCGCCTACAGTCCCGCAGACTTCGCGTCGATCCCTCAGGACGCCGCCGCCGGGTGGACGCCCGTGGTGGCCCTCGACGTCGTCATCGCCACCGCCATCTCCTGGACCGTGCTCTCCGCCGAGTTCAACCGCCTCGCCCGGACCCAGTCCGCCGGCATGATCGGTTCCGGCGTGGGCTACGTCCTGTCCACGGTCCTCGCCATGACCCTCGGCGCCACGGCCATCGGCTACGTGGTGCTCGCCGGTGGCGAGGCCGTGCCCTTCGACCCCACCGTGATCGTCGCAGCGTTCGGCGCACCGCTGGCCGTCGTGATCTTCCTGTCCGTCATGGCCACGAACACCATGGTGGTCTACGGGATGGTCGCTTCCGTGGTGAACATGGCGCCGTCCCGCCGCGTCACCTTCCTGCCGACGGCGATCGTCCTCGGCGTGATCTCGATCCTGGGCTCCACCTGGCTCGCCCTCCTCAACCAGTTCACCGCGTTCCTGGTGGTGATCGGCGCGCTGTTCATCCCGGTGTTCGCCGTCATGCTCGTCGACTACTACCTGGTGAAGTCCCGCCACTACGGACGCGACATCCTGCGCGCCCGCGGCGGCGAGTACTGGTACCGGGGCGGCGTCAACATCGCCGCCGTGCTGGTATGGCTGATCGGGGCGGCGGCCTCCCTCCTGCTGACCTACCGCGTGCCGAGCCCGATCGGCGCCACGATTCCCACCTTCGTGCTCTCGGCCCTGCTGTACCTGGCATGGGCCGCGGCCACCGGGCGGATCGACCGCACACGGCGCCCGCACGCCCACCTCCTCGACCTGCCGGAGGAGAGCACCGCCCGTGCGGATCGTTGACCTGTCCCAGCCGGTCCACACCGGGATGCAGGTTTATCCCGGTGACCCGGAGGTCACCCTGGCCACGGTCGCCACCGTCGTCGAGGACGGCTACCAAGTGGCCTCCCTGCACGCCGGCTCCCACACCGGGACCCACCTCGACGCGCCCCTCCACTCGATCCCGGGTGGACGGGCCGTGGACGCCATCGACCTCGCGCGGCTCGTGGGGCCTGCGAGGATCGTGCAGTGCACGGGTCTTCCCGCGCGTGGGACCATCCGGTGGTCCGCTGTGGCGGATCAGCTCGAGGACCTCGACGGCGTGGCCATGGTCCTGTTCCGCACGGACTGGTCCGAGCACTTCGGCTCGGAACGCTACCTCGAGCACCCGGTCCTCGCGGCCGAGGTGGCCGAGCGGCTGCTCGACGCCGGGATCACCGTCGTCGGCGTCGACACCCTCAACCCC
Source organism: Arthrobacter sp. TMS2-4 (assembly GCF_054511075.1). Classification (NCBI taxonomy): domain Bacteria; kingdom Bacillati; phylum Actinomycetota; class Actinomycetes; order Micrococcales; family Micrococcaceae; genus Arthrobacter; species Arthrobacter sp. TMS2-4. The sequence goes on along the minus strand of NZ_JBTNDI010000012.1, from coordinate 65,361 downwards.
GACGCGACGCTCGACAACGGGGACGAGCTGCCGTTCCACGCCGCCTTCCTCGGGGCCGACGGCGTGATCGTCGAGAACCTGGCGAACCTGGTGCAGGTGACGTGGGACCGTCCGCTGGTATCGGTGCTTCCGCTGGCCCTGGCCGGGACGGACGGCGCGCCCGTCCGAGCCGTCGCGATGCGGCAGGACGGCTAGCCCCGGGCCGTGCACCCGCCGCGGCGGCCCGGACCCGGTGGGGCGGTCCCCCGGGTCTGGGCACCCGCCGCGGCGTTCCCCCACAGATGGGGGTCAGTCGGTGCGGGAGAGCAGCGCGATCTCGTCGGGGGTCAGCTCGAGCTCCGCGGCGCGGGCCGAATCCTGGACGCTCTCGGGACGGGACGCCCCCGGGATGGGGATGACCGTCGGTGCGAGGGCGAGTTCCCACGCCAGGCACACCTGCTGGGGGCTGACACCGTGCGCGTCGGCGACCTCCTGGAAGGGCGTGAACTGCTCGCCGAGCCCACCGGCCTTCTTGATCCCGCCGAGGGGGCTCCACGGCAGGAACGCGATGCCGTTCTCGCCGCAGTAGCGCAGTTCGTCCTCACTCGACCGGAAGGCGGGGGAGAACTGGTTCTGCACGGAGGCCAGGGCGCCGCCGAGGATCTCGTTCGCCTTCCTGATCTGGTGCACGGTGGCGTTCGAGATGCCGGCCAGGCGGATGACCCCCTCGTCCAGCAGGTCCTTGAGGGCACCGACAGAATCCTCGTACGGGACCTCGGGGTCCGGCCGGTGGAACTGGTAGAGGCCGATCGCGTCCCCGCCGAGCCGCTTGAGGGAGGCTTTCGCGGCCTCCTTCAGGTACTCCGGGCGGCCGTTCAGGGTCCAGGATCCGTCGCCCGGCCGGAGGTGCCCGCCCTTGGTCGCGACGAGGACATCGGAGCTGTCCCCGCCGTAGTGCGCCAGTGCCTTGGCGATCAGCAGCTCGTTGTGGCCGACGTCGTCCGCGTCGCGGTGGTAGGCGTCCGCGGTGTCGATCAGGGTGACGCCGGCGTCCAGTGCGGCATGGATGGTGCGGAGGGAACGGTCCTCGTCGGGACGTCCCTCGATGGACATGGGCATGCCGCCCAGTCCGAGGGCGCTGACCGGGGTACCGCCGAGCGGGCGTTGCTGCATTGCTGTTCTCCTTCGGGTAGACGTGCCGACGCCATGGTAAGCACGCCGCGCAGCCCGGGGTGGAACGCCCTCAGTCCTTGCGAAGCGTGAAGATCCGCCGTACCACCCGGCCCTCGGCGAGCGCGTCGAGGCTTTCGTTGAGGTCCTCGAGTGGGCGGGTGTCCGTGTGGAGCAGCTCGACCGGCAGGCGCCCCTGGCGCCACAGCTCCAGGTAGGCGGGGATGTCCCGCTCCGGGACGGCGTCCCCCATGTAGGACCCGAGCAGGCGCCGCCCCGACCCCGCGAACTGCAGGGCCTGCGTGGAGAGCTCCTGGTCAGGGTGCGGCAGGCCCACGGACACGAGGGCGCCGCCCCGGGCGAGCAGCCCGAGGCCCGCCTCCATCACGCGGGCACTCCCCACCGCCTCGATCACGACGTCGGCCCCGCCGTCCGTCGCCCGCCCCACCAGGTCGGCGGCCTCCTCCGGAGCGCCGGCATACTGCGCCCCGCAGCGCAGGCCGAGCTCCTGCTTGGCGGCGAGGGGATCGATCGCGATGACGGTCGTCCCGGGGATCTGCGCGGCGGCCATCACTGTCATGAGTCCCACGGCGCCGAGACCGAAGACGACCACCGACTGCCCTTCCCCGACGGCGGCGGTGTTCAGGACGGCGCCGATCCCGGTGAGGGCAGCGCAGCCGAACATGGCGGCGACATCGAACGGGACGTCGTCGTCGATCACGACCACCGATTCGCGGGCGACAACGGCATACTGCGCGAACGCGGAGACCCCGAGGTGGTGGTTGATGCGTCCGCCGTCGGCATCGCGCAGCAGGGCGGGCCCGTGCAGCAGGTCGCCGCTGCCGTTGGACTCCGCGCCCCGGTAGCAGAGCGCCGGACGGCCGGCCGAGCAGGCGCGGCACTCCCCGCAGGCGGGCACGAAGACCAGCACCACGCGGTCGCCGACGCGCACGTCGCCGACGCCGTCACCGATGGCCTCGACGACGCCCGTCGCCTCGTGGCCGAGCGCCATGGGCAGGGGGCGGAGGCGTGACCCGTTGATGACGGACAGGTCCGAGTGGCACAGGCTGGCCCGGGCGATCCGCACGAGCACCTCGCCCCGGCGCGGGTCGGGGACGGGGACCGTTTCGAGGGACAACGGGGCGCTCGTGGCATAGGGAACGGGCAGCTCGGCGGAGCGAAGCACCGCAGCGCGCATCATCGGGCTCATGGCAATCCTTGTCATGTAAAGAGGGACTGCGCCAGTCTAGGGGCGTACCCGTACCGTTAGCGGGAGAATCGGGACCATCACCAACGACGGCGGGAGATGCTCGGCATGGAAGTACCGTTCTACGTCTGGGTCGGCACCATCATCGGCATCGTGGGGCTGCTGCTGTTCGACTTCTTCTTCCACGTCCGCAAGGCGCACAGCCCCACGCTGCGGGAGTCGGCGATCTGGTCCTCGATCTACGTCGGCCTCGCGCTGCTGTTCGGCGTCGGTGTGCTGGTGTTCGGCGGGACGACCATGGGCACCGAGTACTTCGCCGGGTACGTCACGGAGAAGGCGCTCTCCGTGGACAACCTGTTCGTCTTCCTCATCATCATGGCGAGCTTCAAGGTGCCCCGCGCGGACCAGCAGAAGGTGCTGCTCTTCGGCATCGTCTTCGCGCTGATCGCCCGCACCGGGTTCATCTTCCTCGGGGCCGCGCTGATCAACAGCTTCGCCTGGGTGTTCTACATCTTCGGCCTGATCCTCCTGCTCACCGCAGGCAACCTGCTCAAGCCGGACGGACACGACGACGCCGGCGACAGCCTCATCATCCGGCTCGCGAAGCGTTTCCTTCCGGCCTCCGAGCACTACGACGGAGACAAGCTGTTCACCGTCGTCGACGGCAAGCGCGTCCTCACCCCGATGCTGCTGGTGATGGTCGCGATCGGCGGCACGGACATCCTCTTCGCCCTCGACTCCATCCCGGCGATCTTCGGACTGACGCAGAACACGTTCATCGTGTTCACCGCCACGGCCTTCTCCCTCATGGGGCTGCGGCAGCTGTACTTCCTCATCGACGAGTTGCTGGACCGCCTGATCTACCTCTCCTACGGCCTGGCGTTGATCCTCGGATTCATCGGCGTGAAGCTCATCCTCCACGCCCTGCACGAGAACACCCTGCCCTTCATCAACGGCGGCGAGCACGTCGAGGTGGTCGAGATCAGTACCGGGCTCTCACTCGGCGTGATCCTCGGCGTGCTCATCGTGACCGTCCTGGCCTCCGTACTGAGTCCCAAGGGGCGGGCCAAGAACGAGATCTCCGGAGCGAAGCGGCACGCCACCGCGTACCTGGACCTCAACTACGAGACCGACATGAACGAGCGCGAGAAGATCTTCGCGCGGCTGTGCGCCGAGGAGAAGGACCTGCGGGAGCTGCCGGAGAAGTACAAGCGCCTCATCCGGAACGAGACCGAGTTCATGGAGCTGATCCGTGCGGCGCATGCCGCGCACGACGCCGCGCTCGAGCGGGAACCGGGCCGCTAGGCGCGTCCGCCCGCGATGGAGCGGTTCAGGACGCCGGTGCCCAGGATCTCGTCGAGCAGTTCCAGCGGGGAGCCGGGCGGCAGCGGGATGCCGGGGGTCCCCGGCGCCGTCGGGCCGACGTCGTCACCCCCGCCTGCCGGTGCCGGGGCCGTGTACCGGGTCCACGAGTAGGGGGCGCGGCCGGCGCGGGACTCCTCGGCCGGGACGACGTCGTCGATCAGTTCGTTGACGGCCTGCGAGACGAGGTCGGCGTCCTCGACGTCGAGGACGAGGATCCCGTGGAGGTAGGCGTCGAACTCGAAGTAGTCGGCCGCGCCCCCCATGTTGCAGTAGTGCATCCACGTCTCGTAGACGGAAAGCCCCACAAACTCCATGGCCATCAGCGTGTCGTCGTGCTGCATCCTGCTCAACCCCCTGGCGCGGCCCGAGATGAGCCTTCCTCGATCCTGTCGAACCAAGGTCAAGTGAACCGGGGGTCCAGGCTCAGTTTTCGCGCAAGGGATGATCTAGTGCACGAGTTTCAGTCCGATGACGCCGCCGATGATCATCAGCAGGAACAGGATCTTCAGGAGCGACGCCGGCTCGGTCCCGGTCGCCATCGCATAGACGACGGTGAGCGACGCGCCGATACCCACCCAGACCGCATAGGCGGTCCCGACTGGCAGGGTCCGCATCGCATACGCCAGGCCGGCCATGCTCGCTGCGATGGCCACGCCGAACACCACGGTCGGTGCGAGCCGCGTGAACCCGTCGGACTTGCCGAGGGCCGTCGCCCAGACGGCTTCGAGGACTCCGGAGACTACGAGGACGATCCAGGCCATGACTCTCTCTGGGCCGTCTTGTCGCACACCGGGTACGGCACCCCTCGTCCGGGAAGCGGGAGGATGCGCTTCAGCATCCATGCTGTCACGGATGCCGGGCCGCAGGGGGCACGTCGGGTTCGGTCGACAGGACCCGGGGGCGGCTGGTCTCCCCGGGGATCAGCCCACCGTGACGCGGCCGTCCTCCACCTGCCACCGCTCGTCGAGGCGCACGTTCTCCAGCAGCCGGCGGTCGTGGGTGACCAGCAGGAGCGCGCCGGTATAGGACTCGAGGGCGTCCTCCAGCTGTTCGATCGCCGGCAGGTCGAGGTGGTTCGTCGGTTCGTCCAGGACCAGGAGATTCACGCCGCGGGCCTGCAGCAGGGCGAGCCCGGCGCGGGTCCGCTCGCCGGGGGAGAGGGAGCCGACGGCGGCCCGCACCTGGTCGGCCTTGAGGCCGAACTTCGCCAGCAGGGTGCGGACCTCGCCCTGCGACAGCTCCGGCACGAGGGATTCGAAGGCCGTCCCGAGGGGGAGGGCGTCGTCGAGCTGCCCGCGGGCCTGATCGATCTCGCCGACGGCCACGCTGGAGCCGAGGGCCGCCGCACCGCCGTCGGGCCGCTGGTGGCCGAGCAGGAGGCGCAGGAGCGTGGACTTCCCGGCACCGTTGGGGCCGGTGATCCCGATGCGCTCCCCAGCGTTCACCTGGACCGAGACGGGCCCGAGCGTGAAGGCGCCCTGCGTGACGGTGGCGCTGTTCAGCGTGGCGACGACGGAACTCGAGCGGGGGGCGGCGCCGATGGTGAACTGCAGCTGCCACTCCTTGCGGGGCTCCTCGACCTCGTCGAGCCGGGCGATGCGCGATTCCATCTGGCGGACCTTCTGCGCCTGCTTCTCCGAGGACTCCATGCTCGCCCTGCGGCGGATCTTGTCGTTGTCGGGGCTCTTCTTCATGGCGTTGCGGACACCCTGCGAGCTCCACTCGCGCTGCGTCCGGGCCCGGCCCACAAGGTCCTGCTTCTTGTCCGCGTACTCCTCGTAGGCCTCGCGGGCGTGCCGGCGTGCCACGGCGCGCTCCTCCAGGAAGGCGTCGTATCCGCCGTCGTACACCGCCACCCGGTTCTGGGCGAGGTCCAGTTCGACGACGGTGGTCACGCAGCGCGCCAGGAACTCGCGGTCGTGCGAGACGAGGACCACGCCGCCGCGCAGGTTCTGGATGAAGGACTCCAGCCGGGCCAGACCGGCGAGGTCGAGGTCATTGGTGGGCTCGTCGAGGAGCACGATGTCGAAGCGGCTCAGCAGCAGGGCGGCGAGCGCGACCCGCGCGAGCTGCCCGCCGGACAGGGCCGTCGTCGGGGTGGCCGGGTCCAGGCCTCCGGCGACGTCGGCCAGGACGGCGGGCATGCGGTCCTCGAGATCCACGGCCCCGGAGGCCATCCAGTGGTCGAGCGCCAGGGCGTAGGCGTCGTCGGCGCCCTTCACCTCGCCGCCGAGCGCCGCGGCCGCGTCCTCCATGGCGAGGGTCGCCGCTGTCGTGCCCGTCCGTCGGCCGAGGTAGGCGGCTACCGTCTCGCCCTCGACGCGCTCGTGTTCCTGGGGGAGCCAGCCCACGAAAGCGTCGGCCGGGGTGGTGCGGACGGTTCCGGCGAGGGGCGTGTGCGCTCCGGCGAGGAGGCGCAGGAGCGTGGTCTTCCCGGCGCCGTTGGCCCCGACGACGCCGACGACGTCCCCTGGGGAGACGGTGAGGTCGAGCTTCGAGAAGAGGGTGCGGTGGGCGTGGCCCCCGGACAGGTCCTTCGCCACGAGGGTTGCAGTCATCCCTCCAGTCTAGGAGGGCCGGGATCGCCGTCCCGCGCCGGGCGGCCCCGACGGCTCGCGGCGCCGCCCGCCGACCCGGCCCGGTCGGTGGGCATGAGCACGGATGCCCATCAGGTCGGGTCCATCAGTGGGCAGGGCGGCGCCTCCGAGTCGGTGCCGCGGCGGTGCCGGGGCACCGCTCAGGCCGCGACGCACCAGATGCTGTACTCGTCGAGGTGGAGGATGGCCCGGTGCCCGGCGAGATCGTCGCGCACCCAGACGACGCCGAGGGAGGGCGCCGCGTCCTCGACGCACCCGCGGTAATGCACCTCGTTCCTGCGGCGGGCTTCGACGAGCATGCCAGGGCGCAGGTGCGTGAGGTCGAGGATGCGGGCGGAGGGGCGGGCGGCAATGGCGGTCATGGGTGCTCCTTGGTGAGCCAGGGGTCGCGGCCCGTTGAGACGGCGGGCTACCTCCATGATTCGGGAGGGGTATTGCGGGCGTGTTTCCGGGACGTGTACTTCTCGACGCCGATAGGGGAGCGCGCCGCGCGGTCCGGCGCCCGTGGGGAAGCCGGACCGGGAAGCCCGGTCAGGACGTCAGATCTGCCAGGGCTTTGCCGAGGCGGGCTTCGGCGTCGTCGGCCACGTCCCCGACCGCCGGGCTCGCGCTGAGCCGGACCATGGTCTGCGGGTCGATGGCCTCGATCGTGGTCTGCTGCTCGTCGCGGCCCCGCCGGACGACGACGTTGCAGGGCAGGAGCGCACCCATGGATGGTTCCGCTGCGAGTGCCCGGCTCGCCAAAGCGGGGTTGCAGGCGCCGAGGATGATGTAGTCACCGACCGCGTCGGCGGCTTCCGCCCCGAGTTTGGTCTCGAAGGTGGCCCGTACGTCGATCTCCGTGAGGATCCCGAACCCCTGCTCCTTCAGGGCTTCCCTGGTGCGGCGGACCGCCTCGTCCCAGGGCAGGGGGACGGCGATGGAGTGGGTGTACGTCATGGGTGGTTCCTTCTCAGGGTCGGGTTCGCGGGGCGGGTTCGCTCGATCAGGCCAGGGTGAGGAAGAGCTTCTCGAGCTCCTTCTTGTCGAGGCTGGTGTCCTCGCGGACGATGCACTGCTCGAGGCCGCTGGCGATCACGGCGAATCCGGCCCGGTCGAGGGCCTTGGACACAGCGGCGAGCTGGGTCACGACGTCCTTGCAGTCCCTGCCTTCCTCGAGCATGCGTGTGACCGCAGCGAGCTGCCCCTGGGCACGCTTGAGGCGGTTGATGACGGGAGTCATTTCGGTCGGGTCGAGCTGCATGGTCTTCTCCAGATGTCGGGATTACATGATCAGTGTATACCCCCGTGGGTATTTTGACACCCCGGGGGGTATAGGGAATACTCCGGGGGGTATACCTTTTCGATTCGACCGAAAGGCTCCCATGAGCACCCCCTCCACCCCGAACCCCGCCACCAGCCCGTCGCAGACGACGTCCTCGTCCACTTTGACGGCACTGTCTCCCGAGACGCTGCGGGACTGGGTGGCCGAGCACGAGGATCTCGTGGTGATCGATGTGCGGTCCGCGGCGGAATTCGAGTCCCTGCACATCCGCGGCTCCTACAACGTCCCGCTGCCGCTCCTGTCGGAGCACACCGACGAGCTCGCCGCCCGCCTGGGCAGTCGGGTCGTGCTGGCCTGCCAGTCCGGTGTCCGCGCCGAGCAGGCACGCCAGAAGCTGGCCGCATCGGGTATCGGCGCAGCCAACGTCCTGACGGGCGGGGTGCCCGGGTATGCCGCTGTCGGCGGCAATGTCGTCCGGGGCAGCGGCCGATGGGATCTCGAGCGTCAGGTCCGGATGGCCGCCGGCTCCCTCGTGATCGTCGGCCTCGCCGGCGGACGCTTCGTCTCCCCGAAAATTCGGGGCCTCGCGGGTGTCATCGGCACCGGCCTGACCTTCTCGGCCGCGACGAACACGTGCGCCATGGGCCGCGCCCTGTCGGCGATGCCCTGGAACAGGGCGGCCCAGGAGCCCACCCGCGAATCCGCGATCCTGACCCTGCCCGCCGCCCGTGCGGGTGTCGGGGATGTCGACCAACACTCCGACGCGGCATGAGTGCAGTCCTGATCCTCGTCCTGGCCCTGTCGATCCTCATCGGCCTGTCCCTGGGCGTCCTGGGCGGTGGCGGATCGATCCTGACAGTCCCGATCCTCGTCTACGTGGCCGGCTTCGAGGCGAAGGAGGCGATCGCCGCGTCCCTCTTCGTCGTCGGCGTCACCTCCGCGGTCAGCGTCATCAGCCACGCCCGGCGCGGCCGGGTGATGTGGCGGACAGGGCTGATCTTCGGCGCGGCCGGTATGGTCGGTGCGTTCGTCGGCGGGATCCTCGGCGGGTTCATCCCCGGACAGATCCTGCTCGTCGCCTTCGCCCTCATGATGGTCGCCACCTCGATCGCCATGATCCGTGGCCGCAGGAAGTCCGGCACCACGGCTCACGGCGGCACCGACGGCGTCAGGCGCGAGCTGCCCCTCGGGCGGGTCCTGCTCGACGGCGTGGTGGTCGGTCTGGTCACCGGGCTCGTCGGAGCGGGCGGCGGGTTCCTCGTCGTCCCGGCCCTGGCCCTGCTCGGTGGGTTGCCGATGTCGGTGGCCGTCGGCACGTCACTGGTCGTGATCTCCATGAAGTCCTTCGCCGGCCTCGCCGGGTACCTCACGACGGTGCAGGTCGACTGGCCGCTCACCCTGGCGGTCACGGCCGCCGCAATCGTCGGAACCCTGATCGGCGCGCAGCTCGCAGGCCGCATCCCGGAGGCGGCACTCCGCAAGGCCTTCGGCTGGTTCGTGCTGGCCATGGGCGCCTTCGTCCTCATCCAGCAGGTCCCTGCGGGCTCGCGACTCGTCGTCGCCGCCATCGTCGCCGGGATCGCGCTCGCGGCACTCGTCGCCTGCCGGTTCATCCTCCCGGCCTGTCCCCTCAGCACCCGGCACGGGGAACGGGGCGACGGGGTCGGTGTTGCACCACCCCTGCCCCAGCCCGACCACGCACCTTCTGATCCCAGGAAGGACACCACCATGGCCGAGACCACCATCGCCGCGACCAACCACCGCCGGCACCACGAGCAGGTCCTCGACGTCCGTGAGCACTCCGAGGTCGCGTCAGGGATGATCCCCGGCGCCCTGCACATCCCGATGGGTCAGCTCCAGGGCCGCCTGCGGGAACTCGACCAGGACACCCCGGTGATCGTGGTCTGCCGCAGCGGCAACCGCTCCGCCCACGTGGCGGACGCCCTCAACGCTGCCGGCTTCACCGCCGACACCATGACCGGCGGCATGACCGCGTGGGCCGCCGCGGGCCTCCCCGTCGACCAGGCCGGCCGCGCCCGGACACAGGCGCCCTCCCGGACCCCCCGCGGGACCCCATAGACCGGATGCGTGCCCGGATCCGTCCCGTCCCGGGCCCGGTCACGCATCCTCATCCCAGCGCCTCTTCCATCGGCACCCTCTGCCTTGCGATATACCCCCGGGGGTATTACTCTGGAGGAAGGCGAAATACCCCAGGGGGTATCGACCACGACCCATGAATCGAAGGAGCACCAGATGCTGATCGAACGCATTTACGACGAAGACCTTGCCCAGGCGAGCTACCTGATCGGCTGCCAGGCCAACGGCACGGCGGTCGTCGTCGACGGCCGGCGCGACATCGCCGTCTACCAGGACCTCGCCGCGAAGAACAATATGGAGATCGTGGCCGTCACCGAGACCCACATCCACGCGGACTACCTCTCCGGCACCCGCGAACTCGCCGCGGCGACCGGGGCCGAGATCTACGTCTCCGGGGAAGGCGGACCCGACTGGCAGTACGCCTTCGACGGCACCCGACTGCTCGACGGTGACGCGATCACCGTCGGCAACATCAGCATCCAGGCGGTCCACACGCCCGGGCACACCCCCGAGCACCTGTCCTTCCTCGTCACCGACGGCGCGTTCAGCGACCAGCCCGGCTACCTGCTCTCGGGTGACTTCGTGTTCTCCGGGGACCTCGGCCGCCCTGACCTCCTGGACGAGGCCGCCGGAGGTGTCGATACCCGCTTCGAGGGAGCGAAGCAGCTGTTCCGGAGCCTGCAGGAGAAATTCCTGACCCTGCCCGACCACGTGCAGGTCCACCCCGCCCACGGCGCCGGCAGCGCCTGCGGCAAGGCCTTGGGCGCCATCCCGTCCACCACCGTCGGCTACGAACGGCTCTACTCCTGGTGGGGCCCCTACCTCGCGGCGGACGACGAGCAGGGCTTCATCGACGAACTCCTCGACGGCCAGCCCGACGCCCACGCCTACTTCGGCCGGATGAAGCGCGAGAACCGCGACGGCCCCGCGATCCTGGGCGAACGCGCACCCCTGACCGAACTCGACCGGGACCAGGTCGCCGCCGGCCTCGCCGCGGACAGCCTGACCTTCATTGACACCCGGACCGCGGACCAGGTGCATGCCGGAACCGTCGAGCGGTCCCTCAACATCCCCGCACGCCCCACACCGGCCACACACGGGGCGTGGGTCGTGAACCCCGAGACGGACACGAACCCGCTGGTCCTGCTCGCCACCGGACAGGATCAGGCGCAGGAACTGTGGGACCACCTGGTCCGGGTCGGGATCGACGACGTCGCCGGATACGTCACCAGCCTCGACGGGCTGCCCATGACCACCCCGATGCTGATCCAGCCCGCCGACCTCGAGAGTTTCGACGCAGCGATGATCCTCGACGTCCGCAACCGCACCGAGCACACCGAAGGGCACGTCCCCGGCGCCCACCAGCTCAACGGCGGCCGCCTCATATGGCACCTCGACGAACTCCCCGCCGACGGCACCATCGTCACCTACTGCCAGAGCGGACTCAGGAACTCCGTCGCAGCCAGCGCCCTGCGCCGCGCCGGGTACGACGTCGTCGAACTCGACGGCAGCTACGCCGCCTGGACTGCCTGGCAGCAGTCCCGGGAAAGCACGCCCGTGCGCTGATCGACTCCTGATCGACTCCGTCGGAATAGGTGCCCCTGGCCACCGGTTACCCGGACAGGTCCATCGATTCCTCCAGGAGGTCCCCCACGTGACGACGGTCTACGCCCTGCACGAGAACCCCGAGTGGTTCCCTCCCTTCGCCCGCGCGTTCGAGGCCGAGGGCGTCGAGGTGGTCGAGTGGCTGCTCACGGACGGCGTGCTGGACCTCGATGCCGTGCCGCCCGAGGGCATCTTCTGGTCGCGCATCAGCGCCTCCGCCCACACCCGTGACCACGGCCTGTCGAAGGACTACGCGCGGTCCGTCCTCTCCTGGCTCGAGGCGCACGGGCGCCGCACGGTGAACGGCCGCCGCGTCCTGGAACTCGAGATGAGCAAGGTGGACCAGCTGACCGCACTGAAGGCCGCCGGCATCGACACCCCGCGCACGGTCGCCGCCGTCGGACGTGACCGCATCATCGAGGCGGCGCAGGGGTTCGCGACGCCGTTCATCGTCAAGCACAATCAGGGCGGCAAGGGCCTCGGGGTGCGGAAGTTCGACTCGCATGAGGAGCTCGCCGAGTACGTGGTGTCGAGCGGGTTCGAGGAGCCGCAGGACGGCATCACGCTCGTCCAGGAGTACATCCAGGCCGCCGAGCCCTTCATCACCCGGGCGGAGATCGTGGGTGGGACGTTCGTCTACGCGATCAAGGCCGACACGGCCCGGGGCGGCTTCCAGCTGTGCCCCGCAGATGCCTGCGCGATCGACCCGGTGACCGGCAGGCCGATCATGCCTCCCGGAGCGACGATCGCACCCGAACCCGGCCAGCAGCTCTTCAGCCTCCGTGAGGGGTTCGACCACCCGGTGATCGGCCAGTTCGAGGACTTCGCGCGGCGCAACGCCCTGGAGGTCTGTGGCATCGAGTTCATCGAGACGGCGGACGGGCGCGTCCTCACCTATGACGTCAACACCAACACGAACTACAACGCAGCGGTGGAAGCGGTGGCGCCGAAGTCCGCGCCCCGTGAGCTGGTCCGCTACCTGGCCACGCTCGGCTGACGCCGTCGTTCCCCGCCGGGAAGGCAGGGAAGACCGCCTGCGACGCCGACCGGCGCGTGCGGGATGTCCTCCCACCTCCGGATCGGTCTGCTGGACCTCGCCGTTCGCGAGGCCGGTGCTGCGGTAGCGTGCTCGTACGCGCCGGACGGCGCCCTACCCGGAAGGATGCAGGAATGGCCCGATTCACGAAGGACGGCAAGGTCCGGTCCGAGACGCTCCCGAGCACGCTCCAGCGCTCCGGCGAGAAGGCGCAGGACACGTTCGCCGCGACCCTCGACGCCGCGGAGGAGCAGTACGGGGACGGGGAGCGTGCTCGCCGTACGGCCTTCGCCTCCCTGAAGCACGGCTTCGAGAAGGTGGGCGACCACTGGGAACCCAAGGAGGAGAAGGGCCCCTCGGACGAGCGGGCCGCCGGCGACGGCGCCGATGACGGGCGCGCGGCCGGCGGAGTGGATGCGAACTCGTCGAAGAAGCACCTCTACGATCTGGCCCGGAAGCTCGACGTGCCGGGCCGGTCCACCATGTCGAAGGACGACCTCGTCGACGCGCTCCAGAAGGCGAACGACCGCGCGACGCGCAGGGCGCGCGAGGGCTGAGCATTTCGCAACAGATGCATTTCGTAATTACGCCGAGCTGAGGCTAGCCTTACTTCTGTCCCGTCCCGGCCCCCCAAGGCCACAGAAGTCAAGGAACCTCATGGCCCCCACCCGCCTGCGCGGCCTCGTCGCGGCTGCCGCGATCGCCGTCCTGTCCCTCTCCGCCTGCTCCACCGGTCCAGCCGACAGTGGTTCCGGCACGGACGACGGCGCCCCCGCCTCCGCCGACGCCGGGGCGTTCCCGGTGACGATCGAACACGCCTTCGGAGAGACCACCCTCACCGAGCAGCCCGAACGCGTGGCGACGGTCTCCTGGGTGAACGCGGACGTGTCCCTGGCGCTCGGCGTCGTGCCCGTGGGGATGCCCGCCGACACCTATGGCGGCAACGAGAACCAGTCCACCCCGTGGAAGGACGCCCGGCTCGAGGAGCTCGACGCCGCCATCGGCTCCGAGGGCGCACCCGTCCAGTACTCCGAGACCGACGGCGTCGCCTTCGACGACATCGCGGCCACGAACCCGGACGTCATCCTCGCTGCGTACTCCGGGCTCTCCCAGGAGGATTACGACACCCTGAGCAAGATCGCTCCCGTCGTCGCCTACCCGGAGGTGGCCTACGGCACCGCGTGGCAGGATTCCACGCGCATCATCGGTGAGGCCCTGGGCCTGTCCGACGATGCCGAAGAGCTCGTGACGAAGACGGAACAGGCCATCGCGGACGCCGCCGCCGAGTACCCGCAGCTGGAGGGCAAGACCTTCATCTACGGCAACCTCGAGCCCGCCAGCGCGGACGGCGTCAGCATCTACACCGCCAACGACAACCGCCCGCGCTTCCTGGCCGAGCTCGGCATGGTCCAGGCCGACGTCGTCACCGAGAACACGAAGGATTCCGCGGAATTCTTCATCCCCTGGTCGGCCGAGCGCGCCAACGAGCTCGAATCCGATGTCTTCGTGACGTGGGTCGCGGACGAGGCCACCAAGGAGGCCATCTCCGACGATCCGCTGCTGAAGCAGATCCCCGCGGTCGGGAGCGGAGCGCTGGTGGCGGACAGCGACAACACGCTCACCCTGTCCGTCTCCGCGGCGAACCCGCTGAGCCTGCCCTGGGCCCTCGAGCGCTTCCTGCCCATGCTGGGCGAGGCCGCGGGCCGGGTCTGACCGGATCGCGGTCGGCGAGCCGATTGCCCTCGGGCGGTATCTCGGCTGGAATGGAGCACGAACCGCATCTCGTCCACCGAAGGGAACTCCCCATGGCTCAGGCCGAAATCAACAAACTCCAGGCCGCGACGGCGTGGGACAGCAAGGGCAAGAAGCTCGGCGACGTCAATGACGTGCACCTCGAGAAGGAATCGGGCATCCCCGCCTGGGTCACGGTGTCGCTCGGTCTGCTCAACTCGCGCAAGCACTACGTTCCCCTGGCCAACTCGCGCTTCGAGGGCGACGATCTCCACCTCGCCTGGACGAAGAAGGAGATCTCCGGCGCACCCGGCACCAACAGCCCCATCGAGCTCTCTCCGGAGGAGGAGACGGCCCTGATCGACCACTACGGGCTGCGCGACGGCGCCGAGGCCTGATCCTGCACGACGAAGCCCCCGTCCACCGGACGGGGGCTTCGCTGGTTCGGGGCCGCTCAGGTCAGGTTGAACAGTCCGATGATGTTCCCGACGATGAACAGCAGGACCAGAAGGACGACGACGGCGATGACGCCGATCCAGAGACCGGTGACGGTCTTGGACTGGGTCTTGTTCTCGACGGTCGGCTGCTGCCAGGTCGTGCTGGCTTCGCCGGGAGGGGTCTCGCCCGGTGGGACGCCGCCGCCCGGTTCGAGTCCCGTGATGTTCATTTCGTCCGGATCCGGGTTTCCCGCATTCGACGGGTCCGGGTTCTTTCGTTCGCTCATGTCGTCCTCCGCATGGTTGGCAGGCTGCTTCCGTCCTACCCTACGCACAGGATCATCAGTCTGCTTACCTATCCGGTGCTGACGGTCATCCTTGCTTTCACTGGCCCAGCCCGGCCGTGCTGCCGCCGGTGGGATCGATGTCCTGGCCCGCCGCGCTGTGGGTGGACCCGCCGTTCTCTCCGGTGGTGCCTTCTCCGGGCTGTGGCGAGGTCCTGCGGTGAGCGGCACCCTGTTCACCCGGGGTCCAGGACATGGTGATGTTCACGCCGTCCTCCGTGTCCGCCACGAAGAGATGGAGGTCCTCGCCGATGAGCGCCTCGTCATGCACCGGGTCTCCGGCCTCCCGGGCCAGGTCCGTCAGGCGGCTGATCGCGACCGCCATGGCGCGCCCCCAATCATGCGGATGCTTGCTGGTCGACTCCTCGGTCACGGTGAATTTCTTGTCCGTCATTGTCCTCGTCATCCCTGCCGATCCTGATAAAGCAAGTGCCCTTGCAATGTGGCTGGCTGCAAGAGTAGCAGTGCGTTCCCGGGCCCTGAGGATTTTTGGGGGCGTTATCGGTTACCGTTCGTTGTGCCTCGGTCTAGCAGCAGGCCCCGGCTCCCGACCACCATCGGATGCTCCATGACAGAACCCTCGACCGTTCCCGAGGCCGCTGGTGCGGCCCGTGATCCCGGCCTGCGCGACCTGCCGCCAGGGCAGGCCGGCACCGACGCACCGGGCGTCGACGCCGTCGTGCCTCCCATGCAGCGGGGGCGGGAAGCGCAGTGGCTGGCGGACGCCGAGGCGCTCGACGTCGGCACCGCATCGCTGGCCGACCTCCGCAGCCTCGCGACGCGCATGTTCCGGCTGCTCGACGACGCCTTCCCGCCCGAACAGGCCAGGGAACGGTACGCGGCGGCGGTCGGCGAGATCGAGCGCCGTGCCCGTCGGGCAGCCGCTCGCGCGGACACCCCCGTGTCCCGGGAAGTCTTCAAGGACTCGGCGTTCGCTTCACGATTCGAACTGTTCGTGGACGGCCGCCTCGCCGCCTACCTCGAGTACTCGCTGGTCGACGGCCGGCTGACCCTGCGGGCGGTCGTCGAGGTGCCCGGCTTCGAGCGGCGCGGCCTGGATCAGGCACTGCTGGGACGCGCGGTCCTGAGCGCCCACAAGCGGCGGCTGGACCTCGTCGCCGGGTGTACCGCGGCGCGGCTCTTCCTGCAGCAGAATCCCCGGTACCGCGCGCTGGCCCGCACGCCCTGACGCGACGCTCCCGGCCGGCGCGCGGGGGAGCGGTACCGCCGGGCGTTCCAGCGGTCAGCTGTGGAGACCGGCCCTCGCGGCGTGCCCGATGATCGCGCCGTACGTGGGGTACGCGAACTTCACGCGGGCGAGCGTCGCCAGATCGGTCCCCGCTGCCATGGCGGCCGCCACCGCGGTGATGACCTCGACGGCGTTCTCGCCCACCGCGTGCGCGCCGAGGATCAGCTCCCGGCGGCGGTCGATCACGAGTTTGAGGAAGCCCTCCTCGCGGTCGTCGATGATGGGCCGTTCGACGGCGGAGTAGGGCACGGTGACGGCGTGGCATTCCACGTCGCGGCCCCGCGCCTGGGCCTCCGTCAGTCCGACGCCCGCGTAGTCGGGGTCGGTGAACCCACCCTCCGGCAGGAGGTGGTGCGGCGTCGTCCGCATGGCACCCATCACGGCGTTCTCCGCCGCCGTCTCACCCTCGAATACGGCCGCCTGCACCAGCATGCTGCTGCCGTTCGCGTCACCCGCAACGAAGATGTGGGGCACGTTGGACCGCAGGTAGTCGTCCACCGGGATGAAGGAGCGGGCGGTCCGGACACCGGCGGCGTCGAGGCCCAGGCCGGCGAGGTTGGCGGGCCACCCCGTCGCCATGACGACGGCGTCGACGGTGAGTGACTCCGGCTCGTCATCGCGCTGCCAGGTGAGGTTCAGGCCGTCGTCGTGTCGACGGATGCTGTCGACTCCGCTGATGCCGGTCTCCACCCGGATGCCCCTGGCCCTGAAGCTCGCGGTGACGGCACCCGCCACGTCCTCGTCCTCCGTCATCAGGATGCGCGGAGCGACGTCGAGGAGGAGGACCTCCGACCCCATCGCATCGAAGATCGTGGTCATCTGCGCTCCGGTATGTCCGCCGCCGATGATGGCAACGGTGGCGGGTAGGTCCGGGAGGTCCAGGACCTCGTGCGGCAGGAAGGCATGCTCGGCGCCCTCGATGGGCAGGCGGCGGCCGCTGCCGCCGATGCACAGGATGATCGCCGCGGCCGTGATCTCCCGGCCGTCGACGACGACGCTGTGCTCGCCGGTGAGTTCGGCGTCGCCTTCGATGAGGTCGATGGCGAGGCGGTCCATCGTGGGCCCGTAGCCCTTGGCGTCGAGCACCCGGGCGACGGTGGAGCGCACCCGCTGCACCGTCTGGTCCCAGTCGACGGACGGTTCCGCGACGACGATCCCGTAGTCGTATGCCGTGCGGACCTCGCGGAACAGCCGCGCCGTCTTGGCGAGCACCCGGGTGGGGACGCATCCCGAGTTCACGCACGTCCCGCCGAGGGCGGATCGTTCGACGACGGCGGTGCGCGCCCCGAGTTCGGCCGCGCGCGTGGCGGCCGCCATCCCGGCGGGCCCCCCGCCGATGACGAGGACATCGAACGTGTAGTCCATGGAATGCTCCTTGTGGTCGCCCGGGGTGGTTCGTCCCATCCTCCACCGGATGCCGCCCGGGCGACAATGCACCGCCCGCCGGCGATCCGACGTACCGTTGAAGCAGTGTGCGACCAGCGGCACGTCCACGCACCCTTGCGCCCCGCGTCCCGATTCCCCAGAAGGAACCCTCATGAACACCGTCAAGGCCTATGCAGCACCGTCCGCCACGGACCCGCTCGTCCCCACGACCATCGAGCGCCGCGACGTCGGAGCGACGGACGTCCTGATCAGGATCGCCTACGCCGGGATCTGCCACTCCGACATCCACACCGTGCGCGGCGAGTGGGGCCCCCAGCAGTACCCGCTGACGGTCGGCCACGAGATCGTCGGCGTCGTCGAGGAAACCGGCGAAGGGGCGACCCGCCACAAGGTCGGCGACCGCGTGGGCGTCGGCTGCATGGTGAACTCCTGCCGTAAGTGCGCGAACTGCCTCCAGGGTGAGGAGCAGTACTGCCTCGACGGCAACGTCGGGACCTATGGGGCTGTCGACCGTGACGGTTCGATCACGCAGGGCGGCTACTCGACGCACATCGTGGTCGACGAGGACTTCGTCCTCACCGTGCCCGAGACCATCCCGTACGAAGCCGCCGCACCCCTGCTCTGCGCGGGCATCACGACGTACTCACCGCTGTCCCACTGGAACGCGGGCCCGGGCAAGAAGGTCGCGGTCGTCGGGATGGGCGGACTCGGGCACATGGCCGTGAAGATCGCCTCCGCGATGGGCGCCGAGGTCACCGTGCTCTCGCAGAGCCTCAGCAAGCAGGACGACGGCAAGAGGTTCGGTGCCGAGCACTACTACGCCACGAGCGACCCCGACACGTTCAAGCATCTCGCGAGCACCTTCGACCTCATCATCAACACGGTGAGCGCCAAGATCGACCTGGACGCCCACCTCGGGTTGCTCCGTCTCAACGGAACCATGGTCAACGTGGGGGCTCCCGCCGACGCCCTTCCCTTGCACGTGTTCACGCTCTTCAACCAGCGGCGTTCCTTCGCGGGGTCGGGCATCGGCGGCATCCGGGAGACGCAGGAGATGCTCGATTTCTGCGCCGAGCACGGCATTGCTCCGGAGATCGAGCTGATCTCCGCCGACGCCATCAACGAGGCCTATGAGCGCGTCCTGTCCTCGGACGTCCGCTACCGCTTCGTCATCGACACGGCCACCCTGGGATAGGTCGCACCCCGCAGCGGTCGGTCCTGCCCTCGACCCCGGCTTGCCCCCGATGCACCCCCATGCACCCCCGCGGACTCGTCAGAGGTTGCGCGGGCGCGCATGATGGATGAAGAAGCAAGTAAACTGTGCGTCGGCGGCTTCTTTCCGGGCCGCCTCCACAGGATCCGGTCCCGACCACGGGATGCAGGGTTCTGGCACGAGACGGGATGGACGAGGGGCGGATGCGGACGGTCGCTGGGGGGCTGACACGGATGTCTCCGGTGAGCGTGCATGCGGCGTTCGCCGCGATCCTCGTCCTGGCCGCCCTCGTCGGACGGGCCACGACCTTCGAATCCTCCAGCCTCGCGTTGGTCTGGCCCGCTGCTGGGATCACCTTCCTCTGGGCGTTGTGGGCATCCCGCACCCGGCGCGATCTCGCCGTCGCCCTCCTCGCGACCGTCCCCCTCCTGTCCGCCGTGAACCTCGCCACCGGTCTCGGCCCGCACCTGGCCTTCGGGGTCGCGCTCGGGAGCGCGGCCCAGACCGCCGTGGCCGTCTATTTCTTCCGTCGCCTGGTGCCGTCCGTGGCCGTGCGGACGGTAGGGGACTACCTCCGTCTCGGTCTGGTGGCGCTCGGGGCGTGTTCCGTCGGCGCCCTCGCCATCGTCCTCAGCGTCGCGCTCGAGGGGGGCTCCGATCCGTTCGCGTCCTTCATTCCGTGGCTGGTCCGCCATGCGGTGTCGCTCACCGCGATCGGGGCCCTCGGGATCGTCGCTGCGGCGGGTCTCGCGGCCCGCGCCCGCGGCGACCACCCCCCACCGGTCGCCAGTGCCCGGCGCGCCGAATACGCGCTGCTCGTCGTGCTGTCCGTGCTGCTCTACGTGGTCACCTTCGGCTCGGATTCCGCCCTGCCCATCGCCTACACCACCATCCCGGCGCACATGTGGGCCGGGCTCAGGCTGCGCGCCGGGTGGGCCATGCTGCACGCCCTGGTGAGCGGCGGAGTCCTCGTCCTCTTCACCCTGGCCGGCCTCGGCCCCTTCCAGGACCTGGCGCCGGGTTCCGGCGCCTACGTGGCGCAGTCCTTCATGTTCATCACCTTCTCGCTCTCGGCCGTCCTGGCGCTCAGCATGGACGAGCGGCGCCGCCTGATCGACCGCCTGTACCGCGCGAACGACGAGGCGAAGGCGGCAGCGGACCTGCGCGACCTCGTGATCGGCCGCATGAACGACGGCGTGCTCGTCGCGGGCCCGGACCATCGCCTGATCTTCCAGAACGCCGCGAGCGAGCGGTGGCTCGGTCCGGGCACGGCACGCCCCGGTGAGGTGTGGCGGCGTGACTACGAGGTCACCCACCCCGACGGGCAGCCGCTCGAGGAGGCCGACAACCCGCTGACCCTGGCCCTCGAGGGCCAGGCGACGGAGCGGATGGACCTCGCCCTCACCCACCGGTCCGGTGAGCTCGTCCATCTCTCCGTCGACGCGATGCCACTGCCCGGCGGACGTGGGGCGCTCGTCGTGATGCGGAACGTCACCGACGAGCGGGCACACCAACGGGACCTCGGCCGCTTCGCGTCCGTCGTCGCCCACGACCTCCTGACACCCCTGACGGTCTTCGACGGCTGGCTGGAAATGCTCGAGGACCCCGACCTGCCGGCCTCCGAACGGCGGGCGAGCATCGGACGCCTGCAGCAGGCGAGCCTGCGCATGCGGAACCTCATCCGCAACCTGCTCGCCTACAGCCTGGCGAAGGAGGAGCGGCTCACCGCGTCCCGGATCGACGTCCGTCGCGTGGTCGAGGGGATCATCGACCTGCGGACCGCGCTGCCCGGCGCGCAACTGCCCGAGATGCGCTTCGATGTCCGGGCGCCGCACCCGGTGTATGCCGACGAGCGGCTCTTCCTGCAGCTCATGGAGAACCTCGTGGGTAATGCCATGAAGTACGGGCGGACCGACGGCTCGGGCGAGGTGGCGGTCTACACCTCGATCGACGCCGAGAGCGGCAGGACGGCGGTCCACGTCCGCGACAACGGCATCGGCATTCCGGGGGCGGACCTCGAGCGTGTGTTCGAGGAATTCCACCGCTCCGAGAACGGGCTGGGCCAGGCGACAGGCACGGGCCTGGGACTGGCCATCTGCCGGCGGATCGCCGAGAGCCACGGCGGGTGGATCAGGGTGCGCAACGTCGAGGGGGGTGGCGCCGAATTCACGGTCAGCCTTCCCGGAGCGCCCGAGCAGCTGCCGGAAGGCGTGCCACTGATCGCCGCCGCGGAGGCCGCGCGGGTCGCCACCCCCTGAGGGCTTCCGCTCAGGATTTCGAGCGGGAGTACAACTTCGGGGAGCCGTCGTGGCCGGCGCCGCGGCGAAGGCCGGTCAGGACCTCGACGAGGGCGTCCCTCGAGGAGTGGCGTGGTTCCCAGCCCAGCTCGGTGCGTGCCCGCGTCGTATCCATGACGGGGCATCCCGCGGCCATGTCGATCCAGCCCGGATCGGTCCGCTGGACGCCGAGGGCCCAGCTCGCGCCGACCAGCGCGCGGAGCACACGGACGGGCAGGCCGATGACGCGCCGGGCGCCCAGCAGGTCGGCGACGCGCTCGGGGGTGATCTCCGGCTCGGCGGCGATATTGAAGGAACCGGAGGCGCGCCGTGCCACCACACGCCAGTAGGCATCGGCGACGTCCTCCGCGTGGACGGCCTGGAAGATGAGGGAGCCGGGGACGGTCAGCAGGGGGAGCGGCAGGCCGAGCAGGAATTTCGGCACGAGCGGGCCCAGGAAGTACCGGCCGATCTCGCTCCCGGCCCGGCTCTGGAAGATCAGCCCGGGCCGGAGGCGAGCCACCGTGATCTCCGGGTGGTCCCGCTCGAACGCGTCCAGCAGCCGTTCCTGCTCGGCCTTGTGCCGGCTGTAGTGGGAGGACGGGATGCCGCCGGTCGGCCACGACTCGTCCCTGCGCGGGGACTTGTCCGAGGGGGAGTAGGCGCCGACGGAGGACGCGCAGACGACGTGCCGCACGCCCGCCGCGGCGGCGGCCCCCAGCACGTTCGCGGTGCCGGTCACATTGGTCCGGTGCATGGCGTCCTCGTCCCGGTTGGGCTGGATGGCCCAGGCGAGGTGCACGACGGCGTCGACGCCGGCGAGTGCCGCCGTCAGGGCGTCCCGACCCTCGTCGGTACCGATGTCGAGGGCGTGCCAGTCGACGCCCGTATAGGGGAACCGGCTCGTGTCCGGGACGGTGCGGGCCACGGCGGCGATCGAGACGCGCGACGGACCGTCGACCGTGTCGACGCCCGGCCGTCGGGCCGGCTCCTGATCATCGATGGCACGGTGGAGCCGGGAAAGGACCGCGGTGCCGACGTTTCCCGTGGCACCGATGACTGCAATACGCATTGTTGCTCCTGGCCTGATGGTTGCGCGGCACCGGCAGGTACCGGCTCGGACTGGACTACTAAGTAAGCTTATGGTGCAGTTGAAGCAGACGATAGCCGAAAAAGTGCCCCAGACCGTCTACGGGGCCAGACCGGGAGGTATCCGTGAGTAGCAACAGCAGGGTGGGGGCGGAGCCCCGGAGTGCAGCGGGGCAGAAGGCCCAGAACGCGCCCGACCCGAACGATCCGCGCAAGCCGGACGATCCGAAGGACGTCAAGAAGCCGGCCTGGAAGTACGTGTTCAAGCGATCCATCAACGAGTTCGGCAAGGACCAGTGCACCGACCTCGCCGCCGCGCTCACCTACTTCGCCGTCCTCGCGATCTTCCCGGGAATCCTCGCCCTGATGTCCCTCCTCGGACTCTTCGGGCAGGCACAGGCCACCACCGATCAGGTCATGGGAATCATCGAGCAGTTCGCGCCCCAGCAAGCACTTGACACGATCGAACCCATCATCACGAACCTGGCCTCGAGCCAGGCCGCGGGCCTGACGTTCGTCATCGGTCTGCTCGGCGCCATCTGGTCGGCCTCGGGCTATGTCAACGCGTTCTCCCGCGCCATGAACCGCGTCTACGAGGTCGAGGAAGGCCGGAGCTTCTTCAAGCTCCGCCCCCAGATGCTGCTCATCACCATCATCGTCCTCCTCCTGATCGTCGCCATGGGCCTGATGCTCGTGCTCTCCGGCCCCGTGGCCGAGGCCGTCGGCAACACGATCGGGCTGGGCAGCACCGCGGTGACCATCTGGAACATCGCCAAGTGGCCCGTCATGGTCCTCTTCGCCGTCCTGATGATCGCCGTCCTCTACTACGGCGCCCCGAACATCAAGCAGCCCAAGTTCCGCTGGATGAGCCTCGGCGGCTTCATCGCCCTGCTCGTCCTCGCCATCACGACGGCCGCGTTCTCCCTCTATGTCGCCAACTTCGGCAACTACAACGCGACCTACGGCGCCATCGCCGGAGTCATCGTGCTCCTGCTGTGGCTCTGGCTGGCCAACATCTCCCTCCTGTTCGGCGTAGAGTTCGACGCCGAGATGGAGCGTGGCCGCCAGCTGCAGGGCGGGATCGAGGCGGAGGAGACCATCCAGCTGCCCCCGCGCGACACCAAGGCTGCCGAGAAGAAGCACGAGAAGCACCTCAAGCTCGTCAACCGGGGCCGCGAGCTCCGTGAGAAGTACGGGCGGGAGTCCGCGCAGCGGTAGTCCTGCTGCTGCACCCGCCAGAAGGCCCGGCCGTGGTGACGGCCGGGCCTTCCGTCTGTCCGCGGTCCTAGACTGGCAGCATGACCGACACCCAGCAGTCCGAGCAGTCCGAGCACAGCACGAAGGGGGCGTACGTGACCTCCGGCGTCGAATTCACGCGCGACACTCAGTACATCGAGACACGGATCACGCGCGACGGCGCCGACGGTTACCCCGTCGAGGCCGGCCGGTACCGCCTGGTCGCCGCCCGGGCCTGCCCCTGGGCGAACCGCGCGATCATCGTCCGGAGGCTCCTCGGTCTGGAGGAGGCCATCTCGCTGGGCACCCCCGGACCCACGCACGACAGCCGGTCCTGGACCTTCGACCTGGATCCCGACGGACGGGACCCGGTGCTCGGCATCGAGCGCCTCCAGGAGGCCTTCTTCAAGCGGGACCCGAACTACTCCCGCGGCATCACCGTGCCCGCCGTCGTGGACACCACCACCGGCGCGGTGGTGACGAACAACTTCCCGCAGATCACCCTCGACTTCTCCGGCGAGTGGAAGGAATTCCACCGCGACGGTGCTCCGGACCTCTACCCGGAGCACCTCCGCGAGGAGATCGACACGGTGAACCGACGGGTCTTCACCGAGGTCAACAACGGGGTCTACCGCTGCGGGTTCGCGGGGTCACAGGACGCCTACGACGCCGCCTACGACCGCCTCTTCACCGCCCTGGACTGGCTCGAGGAGCGACTGACAGGCCAGCGCTTCCTCGTGGGAGACACGATCACCGAGGCGGATGTCCGCCTGTTCACCACGCTGGTCCGCTTCGACCCGGTGTACCACGGACACTTCAAGTGCAACCGGAACAAGCTGACCGAGATGCCCGCGCTCTGGGCGTACGCACGCGACCTCTTCCAGACGCCGGGCTTCGGGGACACCATCGACTTCGAGCAGATCAAGCAGCACTACTACATCGTCCACGAAGACATCAATCCCACCGGCATCGTGCCCAAGGGACCCGACCTGGCCGGCTGGACCACCGCCCACGGCCGTGAGGCACTCGGCGGGCGACCCTTCGGCGACGGGACGCCGCCGGCCGCCGTGTGAGCGTCTCCGCGGTCCCGCTCCGACCTATTAGGGAACAAACCCGTTTCCTAATAGGTCGGAGCGTAGGCTAGCCTTACTTCCGACCGATCATCCGGCTGAGGGAGGCACATGGCAGTCCAGGCCTCCCCCAGCCGCCCGGCGGCTGCCCCGCTCCGACGCCCCGCCCGCAGGCACGGAGTCGCCAAGCTGCTGCTCGCGGCCCTGATCCTCGGAGCAGCGTGCCTTGCCTCGCTGACCATCGGTGCCCGCTCCGTCAGCGTCCCCACCATGCTCGACGCCGTGACGTCCTTCGACCCGTCGAACGGCGATCACGCCGTCGTCCTCTCCCGCGTCCCGCGCACCGTCGTCGGCCTGCTCGTGGGGGCGGCGCTTGCCACCGCGGGTGCCGCACTGCAGGGGATCGCCCGCAACCCGCTGGCCGACCCCGGAATTCTCGGCATCAACGCGGGTGCGTCCCTCGCCGTGGTCGTCGGGATCTACCTCTTCGGCCTCAGCAGCGCCTCCAGCTACCTCTGGTTCGCCTTCGCGGGCGCCGGCGGTGCGGCCGTCGCCGTCTATGCCGTGGCGAGCCTCGGACGGGACGGTGCGACGCCGGTCAAGCTGGCCCTGGCCGGCGCGGCCCTGGCGGCCGGACTCGCGAGCCTCACCAACGCCGTCCTCGTCGCCAGCCAGGAGACCCTCGACGCCTTCCGGTTCTGGCAGGTCGGCACGCTCGCAAGCCGTGGCTGGGAGGTCATCGGTGCGGTGGCGCCCTTTCTCGCGGCAGGCCTCGTGCTGACCCTGGCCACGGGCAGGGTCCTCAACTCGCTGGCGCTGGGCGACGACGTGGCGCGCGGTCTCGGCCAGAACGTCCCCCTCGCCCGCGCCGCCACCGCCGTCGGCGTCGTACTGCTGTGCGGTGCGGCCGTGGCCGCCGCGGGGCCGATCGCCTTCGTGGGGCTCGTCATCCCGCACCTGGTGCGGCTCGTCGTCGGCTCCGACTACCGCTGGATCCTTCCCTTCTCCGCGCTGCTGGGACCCGTCCTGCTCCTCGGCGCGGATATCGTCGGCCGCGTCATCCTCCCGCCCGGCGAAGTGCAGGTGGGGATCATGACCGCCGTCCTCGGCGCCCCCGTCTTCATCTGGCTCGTCCGCCGCCGCAGGATGGCGCAGTTGTGAACGCGCCAGTGGACCACGCACCGGCCCGGCCGCCCGCAGACCACCCCGTCGGGGGTCTCGCCGCCGTGCGGGCCCGCCGCCGCCGGAGCACCAGCATGCGACTGGCCGCGGTGACCGGCGTCGTCGGAGTACTGTTCGCCGTGAACGTCCTCCTCGGCTCGTACACCGTCACCATCCCGGACTTCCTCCGCATCCTGGGGGGCGCGGACATCCCCGGCGCCGGCTTCATCGTGCTCGAGAACAAACTGCCCCGCGCGGTGATCGGTCTCCTCATCGGGATCGCCTTCGGCATCGCGGGCGCCGTGTTCCAAACCATGCTGCGGAACCCCCTCGCGAGTCCCGACATCATCGGCATCAGCTACGGCGCCAGCGCGGCGGCCGTCACGGCGATCGTCCTCTTCGGGGCGGCCGGTGCCGCGGTGTCCCTCTCCGCCCTCGTGGGCGCGATGGCGGTCGCGGCGGCCATCTACCTGATCTCGCGCCGCGGGAGCGTGGCGGGCTATCGCCTGATCCTCGTGGGCATCGGCTTCGCGGCGGTCATGCACGCGCTCGTGAGCTTCCTGATCACCCGCACCGACCTCCGTACGGCGTCGGCCGCGGTGCTCTGGCTCAACGGCTCCCTGAACTCGAGCACCTGGGACCGCGCGACGGTCCTCGCTGCATCCCTCATGGTCCTGCTGCCGGCCGCCGCGGTCCTCGCGCGCAGCCTGCAGGGCCTCGAACTGGGCGACGACGCCGCCGCGGGCCTCGGCCTCCGCGTCGAGGCCTCACGCCTCGGTCTTCTGGCCACCGGCGTGGCCCTCGCCGCCGTCGCCACCGCCGCGGCCGGACCCGTCGCCGCCGTCGCCTTCCTGGCAGGACCGATCGCCCGCCGCCTGCTCGGCAACCGGCCATCGCTGGCCATGGCGGCCCTCGTCGGCGCCGTGATCGTGCTCGGCGCCGACTTCGTGGCCGCCAACCTCGTCCCGGGCACGTCCCTGCCCGTCGGCGTCGTCACCGGAGCGCTCGGCGCGCCGTTCCTGCTGTGGCTGCTCGCCACGGCGAACCGATCAGGCCAGGGAGGCTGACGATGCCCCAGTCCAGGAATCCGAGGACGGCGGCCACGCTGTCCGCCGAGGCCCTTACGCTCGCCTACGACGACCGCACCGTCGTCGAGGGCCTCGGTGTCTCACTGCCTGCCGGGAAGGTGACGGTGATCGTCGGCGCCAACGCCTGCGGCAAGTCGACGCTGCTGCGGGGGCTGGCGCGCCTCCTCAAGCCGGCCGCGGGCACCGTGCTGCTCAACGGATCGGACATCTCCACGCAGTCCACCAAGGCCGTCGCCCGCGTCCTCGGCCTTCTCCCGCAGACCCCGGTCGCACCGGACGGCATCAGGGTCGCCGACCTCGTCGGGCGCGGCAGGTACCCGCACCAGGGCTGGTTCCGCCAGTGGACGCCGGACGACGACGACGCCGTCGCGGAGGCGCTCGCCGCCACCGACACCTTGGCGCTCGCCGACCGGTCCGTGGACGAGCTCAGCGGCGGGCAGCGCCAGCGTGTCTGGATCGCGATGGCCCTCGCCCAGCGGACCGGCATCCTGCTGCTCGACGAGCCGACCACCTTCCTCGACATCGCCCACCAGATCGAGGTCCTCGACCTCATCACGGACCTCAACCGGCGGTCCGGGACCACGGTGGTCATGGTGCTGCACGACCTCAACCTCGCCGCACGGTATGCCGACCATCTGATCGCGATGCGGGACGGCAGGATCGCAGCCGAAGGCGCGCCGTCGGACGTCGTCACCGAGGAGACCGTCTCCGGCGTGTTCAACCTCGACTGCCGGGTCGTCACCGACCCGGTCTCGCAGACCCCGATGGTGGTCCCGATCGGCCGGCACCACGGCCGGCAAGAACCCCTCACCGCACCCCTGGAGGCAGCATCATGACCGACGTGACCCAGCGCAGCGTGCGACGGACGGCCGCGGACACCGAGCCGATGGTGCTGGCGTTCGACGTCGTCGTCGCGGCCGTCGAGGACCTCACCCCGACCTTCCGCCGCATCACCTTCGGCGGTGCATGCCTGGCGCGGTTCGGCGTGGCCGGGGACACCCTGGACCTGCGGATCAAGATCGTTCTCCCGCCCGAAGGCCGCGCATGCCCGGACATCGCCGCGATGATGAGCAGCGGCGACGCCCCGGGCTGGTACCAGCGGTGGCTCGGCCTGGACGCCGCGGAGCGCGGATCCATGCGTACCTACACCGTCCGGGAGTCTCGTTGCGGCGGTCCCCGGCCGGAGATCGATGTCGACTTCGTGCTGCACCTGGACGCGGAGGGCCGGGGCGGTCCTGCCGCGGAATGGGCTGCGGCGGCGCAGCCGGGGGACAGGGTCTGCATCATCGGCCCGAACGCCTCCGCCGCCCAGTGCCGGACGGCGGGTGCCTACGGCGGGATCGAATGGAGCCCCGGTCTCGCGCAGCACGTGCTCCTCGCCGGGGACGAGACCGCCGTGCCGGCCATCAGTGCCATCCTCGAGGCGCTCCCCGCGGACATCGGCGGACACGCGTTCCTCGAGGTGCCGGACCAGCAGGACATCCGGCCCCTCCGCTCGCGGTCCTCGGTGCAGGTCACCTGGCTGGCCCGCGACGGTCAGGCGCACGGTGAGCGACTGGAGGCGGCGGTCCGGGACGCGGTACGTGTGCCCGGCTGGGTCTCCCTGTCCGGACGGACCGCGGCGAGCGGGGGGAGCGAACCGGAGGACGTCGACATCGACAGGACCATCCTCTGGGAGACACCGCACCTGCTGGAGGGGGCCATCGTGCAGTCCTCGGTCAACCCGGAGCGGCCTCCCGGCACCCAGCCCTTCTACGCCTGGATCGCCGGCGAGGCGGCAGTGGTGCGCAGTCTGCGCCGCTACCTCGTGCGCGACGTCGGCGTGGACCGGAAGCAGGTGGCGTTCATGGGCTACTGGCGCAAGGGGCGCGCGGAGCTGGCCTGAGAGGGTCTCCGGAGGCTCCGTGACGCCCGACCGGGGGATCCACACGCCGCATCACGACCGTGTCCCTCCGTGGGCGCTGACCCGTCAGGGCAGGGGCTCGCTCACCACGGCGGGGTCCTTGTACCCCAGAGGCATCCGGAGTCGCAGGGAATCGGGCTTGACCTCGAACGCCATGTGGGTCGCGGTGCCGAGAGGATCGCCGTCGAGCTGTACCTCCAGCGGCTCGCGCAGGGTGACCTCCGCGGTGCTGCACTGGAAGTATTCGAGCGAGGAATCCTTGCCCTTGCCGCGGGCGAAGAG
Organism: Arthrobacter sp. TMS2-4; assembly: GCF_054511075.1. Lineage (NCBI taxonomy): Bacteria > Bacillati > Actinomycetota > Actinomycetes > Micrococcales > Micrococcaceae > Arthrobacter > Arthrobacter sp. TMS2-4. Next base: position 36,576 of record NZ_JBTNDI010000012.1, on the reverse strand, counting down.
CTTGCCGACGACGGCGAGCCACCCGAACTTCCCCCTCGGGGCGACCGTCATGAGGTCCATCAGGCCGTCATCGATCTTCGCGCCCGGGAAGATCTCCAGCCCGCCCATGATCTTGCCGCAGTTGCCGCCCATGACGCTGCGCAGCCGGCGCTCGAAGGGCTTGCCGCCGTCCACCGAGATGGTGGTCCGGGTCGGCTTGCCGGGGAGGTTCCTGATCCCGGCGTCCACGTAGGCGAGCCAGCCCACCTTGTCCTTCAGGTCGTCGCGCGTGTCGGACATGATGGCGGCGTCGTAGCCGATACCGGCCATGACGAGGAAGACATGGGCGTCCTGCGCGCGGTCCACAGTGACGTGCACGACGTCGATGGTGCGTTCGGTCCCGCGGAACGCGGCCTCGACGGCGGCGTCCGGATCGTCGACCGCGATGTCGAGGTTGCGGGCGAGGAGATTGCCGGTGCCCAGCGGCACGAGGGCCATCATGGTGCCGGTACCTGCGAGTTCCTCGGCGACGCACCGCACGGTGCCGTCGCCTCCCGCCGCGATGACCAGGTCGACGCCGGCTTCGAGCGCCTGCTGTGCCTGGCCGTGCCCCGGATCATCCGCCGTCGTCTCGATGACCAGCGGGTCGTCCCAGCCGTCCTCGACCGAGACGCGCTTCACCGCCGCCTCGACGTCCACCGTGGTGATCTTGATCGGGTTGACGATGAGCGCGGCGCGACGGCGTCCCGATCCGGTGTCCGCGGGCGTGTCGCTGCTCGCTTCGGGAGTTGCTTGGGTGGGCATGGTGTCCTTCGGGCAGGGTCGAGGGCTGGCTCCGTCGAGCTTATCCCGGTGGCCGCGGCCGCCGGGGTAATGTTTGGTCGTGACCTACACCCAGCGATACGTGGCTCTTGGCGATTCCTTCACCGAAGGGGTGGGCGACTGGGACCCGGCGTCGCCCAACGGTGTGCGGGGATGGGCGGACCGTGTTGCCGAGCAGTTGGTGCTCGCCGACGAGTCGTGGGGCTACGCGAACCTCGCCATCCGCGGCAAGAAGATGCGGCAGATCCTCGACCAGCAGGTCGACGCCGCCCTGGCGCTCGAGCCGACGCTCGTCACCGTGTACGCCGGTGCCAACGACATCCTGCGCCCGCGCGTCGATATCGACCTCCTGATGTCCCGCTACGACGACGGCGTCGGCCGGCTCCGCGCGGCGGGAGCCGCCGTCGTGCTCTTCACCGGTTTCGACGCCGCGGGGTCCGCGGTCTTCGGGAAGACCCGGGGCCGGACCGCCGTCTACAACGAGTGGGTGCGCGAGATCGCCGACCGGCACGATGCCACGATCGTCGACTACTGGCGGCTGCGCGAATTCCAGGACTGGAGCTACTGGGACGTCGACCGCATGCACATGTCCGTCGCGGGGCACACGCTGATGGCCGCACGCGTGCTCGAGGCCATCAAGGCGTCCCACCGGATCGACCTGCCCGAGCTCGAGGCGCGCCCCGCCCTGAACCGGGCAGCGCAGCTGCGCGCCGATGCGCAGTGGGCGCGGGAGTACCTGACGCCCTGGGTGGGCAGGCGGCTGCGGGGCGTCTCGTCCGGTGACGACCTGGCTCCGAAGTACCCCGGGCTGAGCCGCCCGCACTGGGCGTCGATCAGCGCCTGAGGCCGGCGGCGACCACGGGGCGGATCGCCTCCGCAACCTTGCCGGACCGGCTGCGCGGGCCGTCGGAGGCGTGGGCCCGTATGCCAGAATGAGCGCATGGCGCACTGGTTGACACCCGACGAGCGGCGGGCATGGCTGGCCCTCTACGCGCTGACCTCACTGCTACCGGCGAACCTCGACGCCCACCTCTTCCGTGAGGCGCGGGTCACCCTCTTCGACTACCACGTCCTGGCGATGCTCTCCGAGGCGGAGGGCACCAGTCTGCCCATGAGCGAGCTCGCCGCCCGGTCCACGGCGTCCCTCTCCCGGCTCAGCCACGTGGTCAAGAAGCTCGAGGGGCGCGGCTGGGTCACCCGGCTGCCGTCCTCGTCCGACGGGCGGGTGACCACGGCCTCCCTCACGGCCGCCGGGTTCGAGATGCTCACCGGACTCGCGGTGTCCCATGTGGCGCAGGTCCGCTCCACCGTCTTCGACGCCCTCGACGACCGGGACGTCGCCGACCTCGAGCGGGTGGGCCGCAAGATCCTCCGCGGGATGGACAGCGCGCACTGGGTCCTGGCCGACGGCGACACAGCTGCGGGGGCGGCCCGGGCAAGCGGCGGGTCTGCGCAGGGAAGCCCGCACGACGGCCGGTAGACCATCCCGGCCGATGGGAGCCGGTGACCGGAACGACCCCACCACAGCACACGACACGACAGGACGGCCCATGGACCAGCAGACGAAGGCCCGGCGCCCGCCGCGCATCCTCGCGATCGTGCTCGCCGGCGGGGCGGGAGGACGCCTCGGAGCGCTCACCGACCAGCGGGCCAAACCCGTCCTGCCCGTCGGCGGCAGCTTCCGGCTGATCGACATCCCGCTGTCCAACCTGCACCACAGCGGCATCTCCGATGTGTGGGTCATGGAGCAGTACCAGGCCAAGACGATCAACGACCACCTGCGCAACGGCCGGCCCTGGGACCTCGACCGCACGCACGGGGGGCTGCTGGTGCTTCCCCCGTTCAGCGGGGGCGACGGCGAGGGGTTCGCCGAGGGGAACGCGGACGGACTGCTCCGGCAGGCCGCCTCCATCCGGGACTTCGCGCCGGACCTGGTCCTCGTCCTCAGCGCCGACCACCTCTACCGCCTCGACTACCGCGACGTCGTCGCCACGCACCTCGACAGCGGGGCCGCGCTCACCATGGTCACCGTCGACTTCGACGGCGACGCCTCCGCCCACGGCGTGGTGGCGGTGGACGGCGACGGCCGCGTGACCGACTTCGCCTACAAGCCGGAGGAGCCGCGGACGCGGATCGTCACCACGGAGATCTTCCTCTATACCGCGACGACTCTCCTCGAGACCCTCGAACACCTGGCGGACACACGCGACGACCTGGGTGACTACGGGGATCACCTGGTGCCGTACCTCGTCGAGCAGGACTCCGTCGTCGAGCACCGGCTCCAGGGCTACTGGCGCGACCTCGGCACGCCGGTCAACTACCTCCGCGCCCACCTGGACCTCGTGGACGGCGACGGACTGGACCTCGCGGACCCGACCTGGCCCATCCTCACCGACCATGCGGTGCTGGCGCCCGCGTTCATCGGCGACGGCGCCGTCGTCTCGAGCTCGCTGATCGCCCCCGGCGCCCGGGTGCACGGAACGGTGCGACGGAGCGTCGTGGGCTCCGGTGCGACGGTCGAGGAGGGGGCGGTCGTCGAGGGTTCCGTGCTGCTGAACCGCGTGCGGGTGACCGCTGGGGCGCTCGTGCGGAACGCGATCGTGGACTCCGACGCCGTCGTCGAGGGGGAGCGGCTCGGTGCCGGTCCGGACGAGCCCGCCGTCGTCGGCAGGGACGGGCAGATCGACGACTGACCCGTTTTGGCCACGCCTGATCCTGCCGGTAGGATGGTAGGGCGTTTGGCTGTGGCTGATGACGCCCGTCCACGGACGGGAACAATTTGCCCAGCGACCCGCGACTACCTAGAATCGAAGGCTGTGCCGGCCGCAAGGCCGCGCCCCGCCTGAACTTCACCGTCTTCCCCGCGGCGAGGCGCTTCGGCAGGTTCTCACCTTGCCAGGTCAACCTCCGGAAAGCTGCAGTAATAACGGTGTCATTACTGGTGGCGGGACGCCCAACAAGTGATTCCGTCACGTTCATCTAATCTGGAGGAGAGTTATGGCAGCCCACTGCCAAGTGACCGGAGCCGAGCCCGGCTTTGGACACAGCATTTCGCACTCGCACCGCCGTAACAAGCGCCGGTTCGACCCCAACATTCAGAAGAAGCGCTACTACGTGCCTTCCCTGCGCCGCAACGTGACGCTGCAGGTCTCGGCCCGCGGTATCAAGACCATCGACGTGCGTGGCATCGACGCGGTCGTCGCGTCCATCCTCGCGAGGGGAGTGAAGCTCTAATGGCCAAGGACAAGGACGTACGTCCGATCATCAAGCTGAAGTCCACCGCCGGGACGGGCTACACCTACGTGACGCGCAAGAACCGTCGTAACGATCCGGACCGCATGGTCCTGATGAAGTACGACCCCAAGATCCGCAAGCACGTCGAATTCCGAGAGGAGCGCTAAGCATGGCCAAGAAGTCAAAGATTGCTCGTAACGAGCAGCGCAAGGTCATCGTCGAGCGCTACGCGGCCAAGCGCCTCGAGCTCAAGAAGACCCTCGTCGACGCGAATGCCACCGACGAAGCCCGCGAAGCCGCCCGCCTCGGCCTGCAGAAGCTTCCCCGCAACGCCTCGCCGGTGCGCCTGCGCAACCGCGACCAGATCGACGGCCGCCCCCGCGGCACGCTCCAGAAGTTCGGCATCTCGCGTGTCCGCTTCCGCGACATGGCGCACCGGGGCGAGCTGCCCGGCGTGACCAAGTCGAGCTGGTAGCCAGCCGCCGGGGCGTTCCGCCCCACTGCATCATCCGCCGCTCCGCGCGGTAACCGAAGAAGCCGTCACCCTCGGGTGGCGGCTTCTTCGTGTTGGCACCCGATGTGGCCGGAGGGCAGGACAACGGTGTCAACACGGCCGTGTTTCCGCCGAAAAGCCGCGTAAACACGCGGGTCAGGGGCTCCAAGCTGGTAGGTTTTCGGACAGAGGCTTTTCGAATACCGCGAAGAGCTCTTTCAGAAGAGTGACGTCCAGGAGGACAAAATTGGCTAAGAACCGTAGTGAACTTGTTGCAGAGGTAGCGGCGAAGGCTGACACCAGCCAGGCTGCAGTCAACAGCGTCCTCGATGCGCTGTTCGACGTCTTCTCCGAGTCCATCGCCAAGGACGAGAAGATCACCATCCCCGGATGGCTCGCCGTCGAGCGCACCAGCCGCGCTGCCCGTACGGGCCGCAACCCCCAGACCGGTGAGACCATCCAGATCGCCGCCGGCCACAGCGTCAAGCTGACCGCCGGCTCGAAGCTGAAGGCTTCCGCCAAGTAGTTCCTGCCGAACGCCGGAGGACCGCTGCCACCCGGCAGCGGTCCTCTGGCGTTCCGGGGCCTGTTCAGCGCAGGCGCCCCCGGGCCGGAGATTGGCCCTATTTCTACTCGGGGTAGAGAATGGTGTACGTGCCCACCTCTGTGAAGCAACCCCGGGAGACTGCCGCCGCTTCTTCCCCCGAGCGTGCCGTCGGGACGGGCTGGCTCGTCCTGGCCGGCACCGTCGTCCTCGTCGCCCTCGTCGTCGCCCTGCTCTACAGCGGGGCAGCCGCCGCACGGCAGCTCGGCGACCCCGGCGCCCTGACCCGGTGGGGCCTGCCCGTCGCCAAGGTGCTCAACAACACCGCGGCGGCCGGGACCATCGGCGCCCTCGTCTTCGCCGTCTTCCTGCTTCCGCGCCGGGTCGGCTCCGTGGGCCGGAAGCCCGCGGGAACCGCCGCGGAGCATCCGGCCTTCTCGCGCGTGATGCTGCTCGCCGCCGTGTCCGCCGTCGCGTGGACGCTCGGCGCGCTGGGCGTCATGATCTTCACCTATTCCGACGCGGCGGGACTGCCGCTCAGCACCGACCCTGCCTACACGCAGGGGCTCGCTGCGTTCCTCACCGACTTCTCCACCGGGCGTGCCTGGCTCGTGACGACCATCGTCTCGGCCGTCCTGGCGACCATCCTCTTCGGTGTGCGGTCGCAGACCGGCCTGGCCCTGACCCTGATGCTCGCGCTCCTGAACCTGCTGCCCATGGCCCTGATCGGCCACTCCGCCAGCGGCGACGACCACAATGCCGCGGTGAATTCGATCGCCCTGCACCTGGTCGGTGCCTGCCTCTGGGTCGGCGGGATCATCGCCCTCGCCGTGGTCGGCGGACTGCTCGGCGAACAGACCCTCCCTGTCCTCAAGCGCTTCTCCGCCCTCGCCGGCTTCGCCTTCGTCCTCGTGGTCGCCTCGGGCGTGGTGAACGCCAGTCTCCGGATCTCCGATCTGGGCCAGCTGAGCTCCTCGTGGGGACTGCTCGTCACGTTCAAGACCATCGCCACGATCCTGCTGGGCGGGATCGGCTGGATGCACCGGCAGTGGATCATCCCGCAGCTCGAGGCTCCCGCCGGCACCGCGGCGTCGAGGATGTCCGCGCGCCGGGTGCTGTGGCAGCTCATCACGGTCGAACTCGTCATCATGGGTTCGGTGCTGGGCGTGGCCGGGGCCCTCGGACGCACGGCACCGCCCCGCTCGGAGGAACTGCCCACCGAGGCGGGGCCGGCGCGGATCCTGACCGGGTACGACCTTCCGCCCGAGCCCACCGTCGCCCGCTGGTTCACCGAGTGGCGGCCCGACTGGCTGTGGATCGCGGTCGCGCTGACCTTCGCCGTCGCGTACGTCCTCGGCGTCCTGAAGCTGCACCGCCGCGGCGACTCCTGGTCGCCGCTGAAGCTCGTGAGCTGGCTGGTGGGCCTCATGCTCCTGACCTACTTCACGTCCGGGGCCCCCGCCATCTACGGCGTGGTCCTCTTCAGCGCGCACATGGTGGACCACATGGCCCTGACGATGGTGGTGCCGCTCTTCCTCGTCCTCGGCGCGCCCGTCACCCTCGCGCTCAAGGCACTTAGTGCCCGGCGGGACGGCACGCGCGGCATCCGGGAATGGATCCTCGTGATCGTGCACTCCCTGCCGTCGCGGATCGTCACCCACCCGCTCGTCGCGGCCGGCAACTTCGTGGCCTCCATCGTCGTCTTCTACTACTCGCCGCTGTTCGGCTTCGCGCTGCGCGAGCACGTGGGCCACGAGCTGATGATCACGCACTTCCTCATCACGGGCTACATCTTCGTGCTGTCCATGATCGGGTCCGATCCCGTCCCGTACCGGGCCCCCTACCCCATGCGCCTGCTTCTCCTGTTCGCGACCATGGCCTTCCACGCCTTCTTCGGCGTGACCCTCATGGGCTCGACCTCGCTGCTCCAGGCCTCCTGGTTCGGCACCATGGGCCGTGAATGGGGCCCCTCCGCCCTCGCCGACCAGCAGATCGGGGGCGCCGTGACGTGGGGAGTGGGCGAGATCCCCACGCTGCTGCTCGCGATCGGTGTCGCGATCGTGTGGTCGCGGTCGGACGCGCGGGAGACGAAGCGCAAGGACCGGGCAGCGGACCGGAACAACGACGCCGACCTCGCGGCGTACAACAGCATGTTCGCCGACCTCGCCGCGCGCGACGCCGACCCCGCCCGTCCTGGCACACCGGCCCCGCCGCGCGTGACCACCGCACGGGACGAGGGCTGACCGGCCGTAGCACCGGATCACGGGTCTCAGGCATATTGTGGGGCCGTCCTACGTTGTCGCCAGTGCCGCCGGATCGGGATACCCCAGGAGTCGCGCCGCGCACCCGATGACGGGGTGTGGCACCCGGTTGGCATCCGCACACACCGTTACGGGAGAATTGAACGCATGACTATCGCCTCCACCCGCACTGCCTACCGGGTTCGCGCCTCCGAGCTGACGGGGCGCAGCTGGCTGAACACGGGGGGCAGGGACCTCTCCCTGGAGGACTTCCGCGGCAAGGTCCTGATCCTCGATTTCTGGACCTTCTGCTGCATCAACTGCCTGCACGTGCTGGACGAGCTCCGTCCGCTCGAGGAGCAGCACTCGGACGTCCTGGTGACGGTCGGCGTGCACTCGCCGAAGTTCGAGCACGAGGCCGACCCGGAAGCGCTGGCCGCCGCCGTCGAACGGTATGACATCCACCACCCCGTCCTGGACGACCCCGAGCTGACCACATGGCAGGCCTACACGGCTCGCGCCTGGCCGACGCTCGTCGTGATCGACCCCGAGGGCTACATCGTGGCCCACCTCTCCGGCGAGGGCCACGCCGCGGGCCTCACGTCCCTCGTCGACGAGCTCGTCGCCGAACACGAAGCCAAGGGCACGCTGCATCGTGGCGACGGCCCGTACGTCCCGGCCGAGAGCACTGCGGGGGACCTGAAGTTCCCCGGCAAGCTGCTCGCACTGCCCGCCACGGGCACGTTCCTCGCCGGCGACACCGGCCACCACCGGCTCGTCGAGCTCGAGGCGGACCTCGTCACGGTGCGCCGCACCATCGGCTCCGGCGCGAAGGGCTTCCGCGACGGGGGTGCCGATGAGGCGCAGTTCAACGAGCCGCAGGGCCTCGCCCTGCTGCCCGCGGAGCTGGCCGCGGAGGTCGGGTACGACGTCGTCGTCGCCGACTCCGTGAACCACCGCCTGCGCGGCGTGGACCTCGCCACGGGCGAGGTGCGCACCCTCGCGGGCAACGGCACCCAGCGGCTGCTCGACGCCGCCAACCACAGCAGGACCGGACTGCAGGAGAACGCGTTCGACGTGGCGGCGGAGAGCGAGGCGCCGCGCCTCACCGAGACGGCGCTCGGCGCCGACGCCCTGAACGTGTCGCTGTCCTCGCCGTGGGACGTGCTCCACTCGACCGTCCTGGACCGCGTGGTGGTCGCCATGGCCGGGACGCACCAGATCTTCACCTACGACCCCCGCACCCACGCCGTCGACATCCTCGCCGGCACAGGCCTGGAGGGCCTGCTCGACGGCGACGCGTCGGCCGCGTGGTTCGCCCAGTCCTCGGGCCTCGCGGAGGACGCCAACGGCAGCATCTGGATCGCCGACTCGGAGACGTCCTCCGTGCGGATCCTGTCCTTCCTCGAGGTCGACGGCCGCCCCCGCGTGCAGGTGCAGACCGCCGTCGGGACCGGCCTGTTCGACTTCGGCTTCCGAGACGGCGACGCCGAGCAGGCGCGTCTGCAGCACCCGCTCGGGGTCACTGCGCTCCCGGACGGCTCCATCGCGATCGCCGACACCTACAACGGGGCCGTCCGCCGGTACGACCCCGCGACCCGCCGGGTCTCCACCCTTCTGCGCGGCCTGTCCGAACCGTCCGACGTGCTCGTCGACCTGACACCGGTGGCCGACGGCGGCGACCCGCTGCTGATCGTCGTCGAGACCAACCGGCACCAGCTGGTCCGGGTCCCGCTGCCCAAGGAGGCCCTCGCCGTCGACGAGGGCGCCTCGCAGACCCAGCGGCCCACGACGCCGATGGCCGCGGGCCCGATCGGCCTCACCGTGCGCTTCACCGCCCCGACGGGCCAGAAGCTCGACGACCGCTGGGGCGATCCCACGCAGCTGAAGATCAGTGCGTCACCGGAATCACTGCTCGTCTCGGGCGCAGGCACGTCCACGGGCCTGACCCGCGAGCTCGTGCTGTCCCCGGAGGTGGGCGACGGCGTCCTGCACATCACCGCCCGCGCGGCGTCCTGTGACGGCGAGCCGGGCGGGGAGATCCCCGACCACGCCGCGTGCCACCTGTACCAGCAGGACTGGGGGATCCCGGTCACGCTCACGGCCGACGGTGAGACGAGCCTGACCCTGGACCTCCGGGGCCTCGACTGACCCCACCCGCCGCACGGGCGTGCCGCCGCGCCGGGCGTCCAGACCCGGCGCGGCGTTCCCCCGCGAACGCTCCGATGCCCCGGCTCTGACGCCGGTGCGCCGCCGTCCATCCACCGTTGCCGGCACTTTGCCCGCAGCACCACCCCGAGGAGCGCACCATGACGACCGATCACCACCCGGCAGGCAGCAGCCCGCGAACGGCCCTCGTGGTGGGGGCGACCGGCATCGCAGGATCGGCGCTCGTCGAGACGCTCACCGCCGAGGGGTGGCCGGTGCTCGCCCTGTCCCGGAGACCCGGAGCCGCGCGAGAGGGCGTTCGCTGGCTCTCGGCCGACCTGACCTCGGCGGAGGCACTCGCCGCCGTCCTCGCGCCGGAGCGCCCGACGCACGTCTTCTTCACCGCCTGGTCCCGCCGGGATACCGAGGAGGAGAACATCGAGGTCAACGCCGCCATGTTGCGCGACCTGCTCGCGGCCCTGCGCGGCAAGGACGTCGCCCACGTGGCCCTCATGACCGGGCTCAAGCATTACCTCGGGCCCTTCGAGGCTTATGCGGCGGGCGAGATGGCGGACACGCCGTTCCACGAGGAGGAGCCGCGCCTGCCGGTGCGCAACTTCTACTACGCGCAGGAGGACGAGCTGTTCGCGGCCGCGGCGGATCAGGGCTTCACCTGGTCCGTGCACCGGGCGCACACCGTGATCGGCCACGCCGTCGGCAATGCGATGAACATGGGACTCACGCTTGCCACGCAGGCCGCCCTGTGCCGGGACACGGGCGAGCCCTTCGTGTTCCCCGGGTCGGAGACCCAGTGGAACGGGCTGACGGACATGACCGACGCGGGCCTGTTGGCGGACCACATGCTGTGGGCGTCGACGACCCCGGCGGCCGCCGACGAGGCGTTCAACATCGTCAACGGTGACCTCTTCCGGTGGCGGTGGATGTGGCCGCAGCTCGCCGCCTGGTTCGGCGTCGACTGGGAAGGCTATGACGGTGCGCCGCGGCCGCTCGAGCAGGCGATGGCCGGGCGGCAGGACCAGTGGGCCGACCTCGCTGGACGCCACGGCCTGGCGGAACCCCGGCTGGACCGCATGGCGTCCTGGTGGCACACGGACAGCGACCTCGGGCGGGGGATCGAGGTGGTGACCGACATGGGCAAGAGCAGGGTGGCCGGCTTCACCGGGTACCGGCGGACCCTCGACGCGTTCACGGCCCTGTTCGAGCGCTACCGGGCCGAGAAGCTCATCCCCTGAGACCTTGGGCCCACGTGCGTGGGGCTAGTAGCGGACGACCGGCGTGACGGTGACCCGGTCCTCGGTCACCGTGAGATCGGCCTCGAACTCGAACGGGACCGTCTCGGAGACGTCCCGGACCGCCCCGGAGAAGAAGTCGCGCAACTGCGTGTCGATCCGCGCGGACCCGCGCAGCGGCGCCAGGAGCCAGTCGCCGCCGTCGGGGGTGATGCTGACTGCCGGGTACTCCTCGATCGACCAGGTGATGTCCCCGGCCAGGCGCTCGTTCGTCACGTAGTTGAACGGGCAGTTGGTGGGCTGGAAGACGGTCTGCTTCGCACACCCGTCGAGGAAGGCCCGCAGTTCGGCATCGACCGCCTGGGTGAGTTCCGGCGTGAACTCCGTCGCGAGGGCCAGGGGAGGCAGCGGCTCCGGGCCGGTCACGACGGCGTGCAGTTCCGGGGCGGCGAAGAACTTCCCGTCGTACTGCGCGGAGATGGCGGCCGGGTAGAAGGAGGCCAGGCCGGCTGTGCCCCCCGGGAGGCCGACGTCGACGCCGTTCACCGCCGCCTCCACGCTGTTCTGCGCGGTGACCTGCACGGTGGGCAGCACGGACTCCTCGAAGCGCCAGACATTGAAGAATCCCCACTCTGTGTCGATGCGCTCGAGCGGGAAGACCGTCGTCGTCTCCGCGCCGTCGAGGGTGTAGGTCACGGGGACCTCGACGCGGTCGCCGCCCGCGTCCCGCGCATCCCCGACCTCGGCGTCCTCCACCGGCGCGCTCGCCGTGCGGAGCGCGTCGCCGTCGAGCAGGACAGGGTTGGATCCCTCCGGCACCGAGGCGTTCAGCAGGCCCAGGGCTTCCCCGCCGTCGCCGTCACGGAGCGCGTCGAGGTACAGGTCCACCTGATGTTCCGGGCTGTAGAGCCGCCCGTTCAGGAAGGAGACGGTGGCCACGAAAGCTGCACCCACGAGCAGGAGCCCGAGCAGCCAGGCTGCGAGGACCTTCTGGACCGGGGTGATGTGCACGGTCCCACGTTACCGGGTGGGCCCGGATCACCCGGGCACGAAGCCCAGGACGACCCCGACGACGGCGCAGGCGAGCCCGACGATCGCGATGCGGCGCGTGCCCCGGTAGGGCCGCTCGAGCGACCAGTGCGTGGGGTGGCGGGCCTGGTAGAAGATGGTGACTTCCTGGCCCGGCGGTAGCGGTGGCGGGGGCGGCAGCCGGTCACGCCGGGAGCCGCTGGACCACAGGCCTTCGGCGATGCGGAACCGGTGGTCGTGCCAGCGCAGGTAGGGGTGCCCCTCGTGCTCGAACGTGATGGCCTGTGTGCGGATCCACGAGCCGTACACGAGCCGGACGACGAGCGCGGCGAGGAGCAGTACCAGCCCCAGCACGGTGAGGGTGGAACTGACGATCTCGATCAGCACGATCCGCGTCCGTCCGGGCGGAGGCCCATCGAATCAGTACCGCCGCCGCGGGCGGCGCCTGGTACCGAAGAGTCCGCGCGCCAGTTCCTTGCCGATGACCCCGGCGGCTTTCAGCACCATGTCGGTCACCTCGTCCTGATCGGGGCCGCGGCGACCCGTCGGCCCGCCGGTGCCCTGCGTCCCACCTCCCGCGCGCCCGGTGCGCGCCTGCCCCGGTCCGGACGGGACGCCGAGGATGTCCTCCTCGATGCGGCGTGCTTCCGCCTCACGCTCGTCGTGCGAGGCGCCGGGGCCCGGACGCTCCGAGCCTGATGCTCCGGCAGCCCGCGACGAGGGGCGCCCGGTCAGCTTCTCGGACGCGGAGTGGTTGTCGATCGACTCGCGGTAGCGGAGGAGGAGCGGGGAGGCCGCGACGACGGCGGGGACGACGCCCTCCGGTGCCCGGCCCATCACCGATTCGGGGGAACGCAGGCGCGTCCACGCGACCGGCGTCGGGGAGCCCCGCTCGTTCATCACGGTGACGACGGCCTCGCCGATGCCGGCCGAGGTCAGCACCTCCTCGAGATCGTAGGGGCTCCTGGGGAACGTCGACACGGTGGCGCGGAGGGCCTTGGCGTCGTCGGGCGTGAACGCGCGCTGTGCGTGCTGGATCCGGTTCGCCAGTTGGCCGAGGACGTCCCCCGGGATGTCCTTCGGCGACTGGGTGACGAAGAAGATGCCCACGCCTTTCGACCGGATGAGCCGCACCGTCGTCCGGATGGCTTCCCGGAACGCTTTCGACGATCCGGCGAAGAGCAGGTGAGCCTCGTCGAGGAAGAACACGAGGCGGGGTCTGTCGGTGTCCCCCACCTCCGGGAGCTCGGCGAACAGGTCCGCGAGCAGCCACATGAGGAAGGTGGAGAACAGGCGCGGCTTCTGTTGGACGGCGACGAGTTCCAGCGCCGTGATGACGCCCCGCCCGTCCGGAGCGGTCCTGAGGAGGTCGGCCGTGTCGAACGCGGGCTCGCCGAAGAAGGCTCCCATGCCCTGGGCCTCGAGGGTGACCAGCTCGCGGAGGATCACGCCGGCCGTCGCCTTCGACAACCCGCCGAGCGACTCCAGGGCGTCCCGGCCGTCCTCCGAGGTGAGGAATCCGATGACGGCGCGCAGATCCGCCAGGTCGTGCAGTTCCAGGTCGTTCGTGTCGGCGTAGTGGAACACCAACTGGAGACTCGACTCCTGCGTCTCGTTGAGGTCCATGACGCGGCTGAGGAGCAGGGGCCCGAACGAGAAGATGGTGGCCCGGACGGGGACGCCGTCGTCGTCGCCACCGAGGGACAGGAACTCGACAGGGAAGGCCCTCGGGGCCCAGTGCTGTCCTACGCTCACCGTGCGCTCCGCGAGCCGCTCCGACGCCGTCCCAGGCGCGGAGAGGCCGGTGAGGTCCCCCTTGATGTCGGACAGGAAGACGGGGACGCCGTGAGCGGAGAGCTGCTCGGCGAGCACCTGAAGGGTGACCGTCTTGCCGGTTCCCGTCGCGCCGGCGATCAGGCCGTGCCGGTTCATCATCGCGAGGGGAAGGCGGACCTGCGCGTCGATATGGAGGGTTCCGTCCACGAGCGCGGCGCCGAGGTGCAGCGCGGGCCCCTCGAAGGCGTAGCCCCCGCTGATGGCGGAGACCTGCGCGGCGCCGTCGTATTCGACCATAGGGCCACACTACACAGCAGGACCGGCACCCTTCCGGGTACCGATCCTGTCCGTGGATGCGCCGTGTGCGGGCGCTGGGGCGGGTCCTGTCAGCCCGCGGCGTGCTTGCCGCCCGCCGCTGTCGCGCCACCGGTCCGCCCGGCATCGACGGTGGCGGGGCTCCCGCCGGTCACGCCGTTGCCGCCACCGGAACCATCGGAGGTCCTCCGCCCGTCGGCCTGCTGGGCGGTCGCGATCTCCTCGGCACGCTCTTCGGCAGCTTCACGGGTCAGCGCGGCGCCGGCTTCGGCGTCACGCGTCAGGTTCTCCCCGGTCTCCGCGTCGAAGAGGTGGAGCTTCCGGGTGTCCACCCAGAGCTCAGCCTCGCGCCCGCCGCGGATGCGGCTGGACGCGTCGAGGGTGACGACGACCTGCGGGCGCAGCTCGTCGGCGTCCATGTCGCGGGCGAGGCTGTTGAGCAGGTCCCGCATCTCGGGCGCGGGATCGAAGTTGATGTACCCGTACTGCTCGTTGCCGAGCCATTCGGTGTGCGTCAGGGTGGCCCGGAAGGTGGATCCGTGGGGCCTCTTGGCGTCCTCCACCAGCTTCGCGTCCTCGAAGAACTCAGGGCGTACCCCCACGAGGACCACCTTCTTGCCTGCCGCTGTACGGGCCTTCTCCGCAGGGATCTCGAGGTCCCCGATGGCGGTCTTGAGGGTGGTGCCCTCCAGGGTCGCCGGCAGGAAGTTCATCGACGGGGAGCCGATGAAGCCGGCCACGAACAGGTTGCGCGGCTGCTCGTAGAGCTCGCGGGGCGAGGCGATCTGCTGCAGTTCGCCCTTTTTCAGGACAGCCACGCGGTCGCCGAGGGTCATGGCTTCGGTCTGGTCGTGGGTGACGTAGACGGAGGTGACGCCGAGGCGCCGCTGCATCTGCGAGATCTCAGACCGCATCTGGCCGCGGAGCTTCGCGTCGAGGTTGGACAGCGGCTCATCGAAGAGGAACGCGTCCGCCTGCCGCACGATCGCGCGACCCATCGCGACACGCTGCCGCTGGCCGCCGGAGAGGTTCGCCGGTTTGCGCTGCAGGTGGTCGGTGAGCTCCAGGGTGGCTGCGGCTTCGGTGACCAGCTTGTTCACCTGCTCCTCGGAGTGCTTGCCCTTGGCCAGGCGCAGGGGGAACGCGATGTTCTCGTACACCGTCAGGTGCGGGTAGAGCGCGTAGTTCTGGAAGACCATCGCCAGGTTGCGGTCGCGGGGCGCTTTGTCGTTCACGCGCTGCCCGTCGATGAGGAGGTCGCCGTCCGTGATGTCCTCGAGGCCCACGATCATGCGGAGCAGCGTGGACTTCCCGCATCCCGATGGGCCGACAAGAATGATGAACTCGCCGTCCGCGATGTCGATGCTGATGTCGTTGACGGCGGGGAACCCGTCGCCATACTTCTTGACCAGGTTGTTGAGGGTGATTGAAGCCATGGTGCGAATCCTTTACTTGAACCGGGGGCGTTAGCCCTTGACGGCGCCCGAGGTCAGGCCTGAGACGATCTGGCGTTGGAAGAGCAGGACCAGCAGGACGACCGGGATCGTGACGATGATCGCGGCGGCCGAGATGGCGCCCGTGGGGGCCTCGAACTGCGAGGCGCCGGTGAAGAAGGCGAGCGCCGCCGGAACCGGGCGGGCCGCTTCGGTGGAGGTCAGCGAGATGCCGTACACGAAGTCGTTCCATGCGATGAAGAAGGCGATGATCGCCGTCGTGAAGACACCCGGTGCGGCCAGGGGGACGATCGCCTTGCGGAAGGCCTGCCAGGTGGTCGCCCCGTCCACCTGGGCCGCCTGCTCCAGCTCCCACGGGATCTGCCGGAAGAACGCGGCGAGGGTCCAGATGGAGATGGGCAGGGTGAGCGAGAGATACGGGATGATCAGGCCGAGCCAGGTGTCGTAGAGACCGATGGTGCGCCACAGGTTGAACAGCGGCGTCACGATCGAGATCACGGGGAAGATCGAGACAGCCAGTGCTGTGGTCAGGATGACCTTCTTCCCGGGGAAGTCCAGGCGGGCGATGGCGTAGGCGCACAGCGTCGCCAGAACGACGGCGACGAACGTCGCGATCAGGGCGATGCCGACGGAGTTGCGCAGGGACGAGAGGAACAGGTCCTGGGCGTCGCCGACCAGGATCTGCTCGTAGTTGCTCGTCGTCGCCGTGCCTGACGACGGGAGGAACTTGCCGCTCGTGAGATCACTCGGAGTCTTGAAGGACGTGGCGAGGATCGAGGCGACGGGGAACAGCGCGTAGAGCATCACGACGACCGTGATGACTGCCCACAGGACCTTGTGCCTGGTGCTGTTGTTCGTCATTACTTTCCTCCTGTCGATCCGGCCAGATCGACCTTGAACAGCTTGATCGCCACGAAGCAGATCAGCAGGACGCACAGGAACAGGAGGACGGAGACTGCGGAGCCGAGTCCGATCTCGAGCCTGCTGATCGATTGCCGGTAGGCGAGCAGCGACAGCACTTCGGTGCCGTACGCGCCATTGGTCATGATGAACACGTTGTCGAAGATGCGGAACGCATCCAGCGCCCGGAACAGCACCGCGACCATGATCGCGGCCTTCATGTTCGGGATGATGACCTTGCGCATCTGCTCCCACCAGGTGGCGCCGTCGACCTTCGCCGCCTCGGTGAGCTCGTCCGGCACCTGGGCGAGGCCGGCGAGGAGCAGCAGGGAGATGAACGGCGTGGTCTTCCAGATCTCGGACGCCATGATGACGAACAGGGCCGTACCGCCCTGGGCGAACCAGTTGAGGTTCTCGTCGATGCCGGGGACCCAGCTGAACCAGTTGTTCACATAGCCGGAGTTGATGTCGAAGGCATAGAACCAGGCGAACGCCGACACCACGGTGATGATGCCGTACGGCACGAGGATCGCCGTGCGAAGGATCCCGCGGACGGATTTGAGCGCCTTGTGCATCACGAGTGCCAGGGCGAAACCGAGCACGAGTTCGACGATCACGGTGACCACGGTGATGAGCACCGTGGTCCGCAACGCGATCCACCAGATGGGGTCCGTGAGAATCACGGCGTAATTCTGGAAGCCGATGAACGCGCGCTCGTCCGGGGCCGTGAGGCGGAACTGGAAGAGGGAGTCGTAGACGGCCTGCAGGATCGGGTACAGCGTGACCGCGAGCATGACGACGAATGCCGGCCCGGCCAGCATCCAGCCGAGCCGCCGTTCCGCACGCGCCCGGTCGCTGTACTGGATCCGCGGCTTCTTGCCGTTGCCATTGCCCTTGCCGCTGCCGACATCCAACTTCGGGCCGGGCTCGGTGGGTGACGCCGTCGTCGTCTTTGCTGGGATGGCGGAGGTCATAGGAGTTGCTCCCCTCTCAGGACCGATGTGATGAAGTCGCTCGACATCTCCGGAGTGGTGTCGGGGTCGACGCCGGCGGGCGGTGCCCAGCGCTGCTGGATGCCGGTGGAGACCTCGTTGTAGAACGGGGTCTGCGGGCGGGGTGCTGCCAGCTGCAGCGAGTCCCGGATGGTGTCCGCCATCGGGAAGGTCTCCTCGATCCGAGGATCCTCGTAGGCTTCGGTGTTGGCCGGCGGATTGCCGTTGGTCAGGAAGTACTCCGCCTGGTTCTCCACGGAGACGATGCACTCGATGGCCTCGTACGCGAGTTCGGGGTTGTCGCTCTCCGCGCCGACGCCCAGGTTGATACCACCCAGCGGGGGAGCTGCATCCTCGCCCTCCAACATGCGGGGGTAGATGCCCCACCCGATGTCGTCGAGGACCGCCTGATCGAGGGAGCCCGCCTCCACGGCAGCGCTGGTGGCGGGCCAGACGAACGGCCAGTTCACCATGAAGGACCCCGAGTCGCCCTGGAAGCCGATGAGGGACTCGTTCTCCGCCTGTGTGGGAAGGCCGGGACCGCCGAGACCCTCGTCGCCGATCGTGGAGATCACCTCGGCCGCGGCCACGCCGGCTTCGGAGTCCAGACCGAGTTCGACGGTGTCCGCCGTGGCCTCGGGGTCGACGATGATCGATCCGCCGGCCGATTCGATGAGCGCGTTGACCCACACCGTCATCGACTCGGCCTGCGCGCCCTGGACTCCGAGGGTCTTGTCCTGGGTCCGGGCGGCCTCCATGATCTGCTCCCAGGTGACGGGTCCGCTCATGTCGAGGCCGGCGGCCTCGGCGACCGACTTCCGGTACCACAGGATCTGCGTGTTGGCCCAGAACGGGACGGTGACGAGCTCGTCCTTCCAGGTGGCCCCGGCGATGGCCCCTTCCACGACGTCCTCGGTGGTGGCCTCGGCGACCTCGTCCGGCACCGGCGCGAGGAATCCGGGTTCTGCGAGCTCGGGGACGAACGGGGGATCGAGACTCATGATGTCCAGCGACGTGTCTCCCGCCGCCAGGCGGCGGGCGAGCTGTTCGCGCTGCGACGCGGCGTCGTTCGGAAGGAGCGAGGTCTCGATGCTGTAGCGCCCCTCCGACTCGGCGCTGCATTTCTCGGCGATGGCGGCCTGACCGCCGGCGTCGGGGTTGATGTACCAGGTCAGGCTGTTGTCGGCCTCCGCGGGACCGCACCCGCTCATGGCCATCGTGCCGATCACCAGGCCCGCCAGGACGGCGGCCTTCGGGCGGCTCTTCATGGCATTGCGCGTTCTTCGACTAGTCGGCATTCGTACCGAGCCTCCACATCCTCGTAGACAACCCGGCTGACGGTTCGAGCGAATCGACAGCCTAAGCGAGCTTGCTTTTCGACCCTATGCCTTGGAAGCGGGATGCGCTAGGCAACCTGTTCGGTGTTACACGACCGGAACAGGGCACTGAGACAATGCGGGCGGGATGATGCGCCGGGACAGGGGAGGCGGGCAGGACCCGAGCGGTTCAGGCGGGGACGGCGGTGTTGTCCAGGGCGAACGGCGGCCGCTCGAGGCCCTCGGTGGCGGCCTCGGCCGGGTCGGAGCCCAGTTCGACGATCCGGTTGTCCGCGTCCACGTGCACGACCGTGGGGGTGAACGCACGCGCTTCCTCGGTGGTCATCTGCGCGTAGGCGATCAGGATGACGAGATCGCCGGGCTGCACGAGGTGCGCCGCGGCGCCGTTGATGCCGATCACCCCGGAGCCCCGGACGCCGGCAATCGTGTACGTCTCCAGCCGGGCGCCGTTCGTGACGTCGACGATCGACACGAGTTCGCCGGGCAGGATGTCAGCGGCCTCGAGCAGGTCGAGGTCCACGGTGACCGAACCGACGTAGTGCAGATCGGCATGCGTGACCGTGGCGCGGTGGATCTTCGACGCGAACATTGTGCGATTCATCGCCTCAAGGATACTGCCGATCGGGGCGGTCGCGAACTGGCGGACGAGTGTCGTCGACCACACGCGGCGGGGCCTCTGGGCCCCGCCGGGGGAGGAACGGAGCGGGCGACGGGAATCGAACCCGCGTATCGAGCTTGGGAAGCTAGCGCTCTACCATTGAGCTACGCCCGCACGGCAGTTGAAACCGCTCCATCACCTTACAACAGTTCTTCCGGCGTGCCGTGCCCGGCGTCCGCGGAGGGGCCCGCGCGCGGCAGGGGTCCTTCGTCCGGACCCGGCTCGGGCCGGCTCCGGGCGGCCGCGCGGGCCCGGTCGATCAGTTCCCGCCAGGGCTCCGCGAGACGGCTCTCGGGGAGGGACACCTCGGCGTAGCCGACGATGATGCGGTAGGTGAACCGGTCCCGTGCGGCACCCGGCGGGCCGGCGTCCGGCTGCCGCACGTCCGCTTCGGGCGTCCCCTCCGCCCCCGCTGCGGGCGTCGCCTCCGCCCTCGCTGCGGGCGTCCCCTCCGCCTCCGCTGCGGCGAGCGGCAGCCAGCGCTGCTCGGCCTCCGCCCGGCTGACCTCCAGGCTCCACGTGCGCGTCATTCCGCCGACGCCCCCGGAACGTGTGATCTCAACCCTCACGGCAGGACGCCTACCGCGGCCCAGGCGTCGGTGACGGCGTCGGCCTCGCGGCTGCCGGCCCCGAACCGCGCCTCCGCGGCCTCCGCCGTGGCGGCGGCGAACGTCGGGAAGTCGCAGTCCGACGGGATGCGTCCGCTGAGGACGGCGTCGTACCAGATGCGCCCGACGCCCTCCCAGGCCCGGCCTCCCACCGCGGTGGCGGCGAGGAAGAAGGCGTGGTTGGGGATCCCGGAATTGATGTGCACGCCGCCGTTGTCCGAGGCGGTCTCGACGTAGTCCGCCATGGTCGCCGGCTGCGGATCCCGGCCCAGCACGTCGTCGTCGTATGCGGTGCCCGGCGCCGCGAGCGACCGGAGGGCGACGCCCTGCACCTCAGTGGTGAACAGACCTGCGCCCACGAGCCAGGACGCCGCAGCCGCATCCTGCCCGAGCTCCCGCTGTTCGACGAGCACCCCGAACACGTCCGAGAGCGATTCGTTCAGCGCACCGGACTGGCCCTGGTACTCGAGATTCGTGGAGTACTGGGTGAATCCGTGGGCGAGTTCGTGGCTGATGACCGTGAGGGATGCCGTGAAACGGCCGAAGACGTCGCCGTCGCCGTCACCGAAGACCATGCGCTCGCCGTCCCAGAAGGCGTTGTCGTAGCCGGTCCCGTAGTGCACCGTGGCGTCGAGGGGCATGCCCGCGCCGTCGATCGACGAGCGGCCGTACACCTCGCTGAACAGGCGGTAGGTGGACCCGAGCCCGTCGTAGGCCTCGTCGGCGGCCGGATCGCCCGTCGGTGCGCCGCCTTCACCCCGCACGAGCGCGCCGGGGAGTTCCTCGCGCCCTCCGGCGTCCCGGATGCGGCGCGTGAGCGGCCCGACGACGGCGGCCCGGCGGCGCACGGGTGCGCGCAGTGCCTCGGCGCGGGCATGTGTCAGCGGATCCAGTTCCCGCAGGGCGTGCCGTGCCGCTTCGGCCGCGACGGCGTGCCGTGCGTCCTGCAGGGCGGCGAGGCGCGTGAGAAGGTGCGGTGGGACGATGCTGCAGGGAGTGTGCTGCAGGGTTCGCGGCATGGGGGCCTCCTTCGATTGGTCCCCAAGGTAGACCGGCGGGCCGACATTCCGCACCGCATCGCGCGGCACGTAGGCTGAGCCGCATGAGCGTGGAGCGGAACACCCGCGACCTGGAGCAGGGCATCGAGCGCGACTTCTCCGACAAGATGAGCTACGGCTCGTACCTGGGCCTGGACAGGCTGCTCGACGCGCAGCACCCGGTGAGCTCCCCGGAGCACCATGACGAGATGCTGTTCATCATCCAGCACCAGACCTCCGAGCTGTGGCTGAAGCTCGTGCTCCACGAACTCCGCGCCGTGCGCCTGCACCTGCGCGCCGACGACCTCCGGGCCGCCATGAAGGGCATCGCCCGCATCAAGCACATCCAGCGCTCGCTGACCGAGCAGTGGTCCGTCCTGGCGACCCTCACTCCGTCGGAGTACGCGGAGTTCCGCGGCGCCCTCGGGTCCTCCAGCGGCTTCCAGTCCTACCAGTACCGGGCAGTCGAGTTCCTGCTCGGCAACAAGAACGCCGCGATGATCGAGGTGTTCGACGCGGATCCGGCTGCGCGCGCCCTGCTCTCCGAGCTGCTGGTGACGAGCAGCGTGTACGACGAGTTCATCGCGCTGCTGGCCCGGCGGGGCTACGCCGTCCCGGCGGACCTGCTCGCCCGCGACGTCAGCGTCGCCCACGAGTTCTCGCCTGCGCTCGTCGCCGTTTACAAGCAGGTCTACGAGGACGCGGCTGGCCACTGGGACGTCTACGAGGCGTGCGAGGAACTCGTCGACCTCGACGACAACTTCCAGCTGTGGCGCTTCCGGCACCTGAAGACCGTCGCGCGGACCATCGGGTTCAAGGCGGGGACGGGTGGGTCCTCCGGCGTCGGCTTCCTGCAGCGCGCCCTCGAGCTCACGTTCTTTCCCGAACTCTTCGCCGTCCGCACAGAGATCGGACGCTGACCCGCCGCGGCGGATCAGCCGCACCGGGCTGGTAACTTTGGACGGTGCTGATCTCCGACCGCGACATCCGAGCAGAACTGGCATCCCAGCGGATCGTCCTCGAGCCGCTCGACCCGGCGATGGTGCAGCCCTCCAGCGTCGACGTCCGCATCGATCGCTACTTCCGGCTCTTCGACAACCACAAGTACGCTCACATCGACCCCGCCGAGGACCAGCCGGAGCTCACGCGCCTGGTCGAGGTGGCGCCCGACGAGCCGTTCATCCTGCACCCCGGCGAATTCGTCCTCGGCTCGACGTACGAGACCGTCACGCTGCCCGACGACATCGCCGCACGGCTCGAGGGCAAGTCCTCGCTCGGCCGTCTCGGGCTGCTCACCCACTCGACGGCCGGATTCATCGACCCCGGCTTCTCCGGCCACGTGACACTCGAGCTCTCCAACATGGCCACCCTGCCGATCAAGCTGTGGCCGGGCTCCAAGATCGGCCAGCTGTGCTTCTTCCGGCTCACGTCCCCGGCCGAGCACCCCTACGGCTCGGGCGAGTACGGCAACCGCTACCAGGGCCAGCGCGGCCCGACGGCGTCCCGTAGCCACCTCAACTTCCACCGCACCAGCATCTGATCCGCGGGCTCAGACCTCCGGCACGACGGCGCGCGTCACCCGTTCCGGCGGCCTGACGGGAAGCAGGAGCAGGAGCCCCGCGAGGAGGACCACGAGGATCCCCACCACGCCGTAGAGCTGGGAGCCGAAGACGCCGATGCACAGCGCGAACAGCGCCGGCGCCAGGAAGCTGACCGCCCGGCCGGTCGTCGCGTAGAGGCCGAACAGCTCCCCTTCGTCGCCGACCGGGGCAAGGCGCGCGAGATAGCCGCGGGAGGACGACTGCGCCGGACCGACGAAGAGCGTCAGCAGCAGGCCGAATACCCAGAACGTCGTGTCGGCGGTCCAGTCCATGCCGAAGAAGGAATACGTTCCGGTGCCAAGGACGAGGATCGCCGTCCCCGCGACCAGCAGGCCGATGAGTGCGCCGATGATGACACGCTTCGGCCCGATGCGGTCGTCGAGGAACCCCCCGACGACCGCCCCGATCGCGGCGATCACGTTCGCCGCGATCGCGAAGACGATCACCATGCTCGTCGAGAACCCGAACGTGCCCGCCGCCAGGATGCCGCCGAAGGTGAACACCGCGGCGAGCCCGTCCCGGAAGACGGCGCTGGCCAGCAGGAAGAAGATGGTGTGCGGGCTCTGCCGGTAGATCGCCTTCACGCGGCGCAGGAGCAGTCCGTAGGAGGCGAAGAAGGCCACCTGCGCCGCCTTGGCCTTCCGGGGGACCTCCGGGACGGCGAACATCACGGGCAGGGCGAACGCCGCGAACCACAGCGCCGAGAAGACCGCCACGAGGCGGATGTTCAGTCCGTCCTCGCTGGAGGCTCCCGGCCAGTCGACGACCGGCTCGATGAACACCACGAGGACCACCACGAGCGCGACGATGCCGCCGACGTAGCCCATCGCCCAGCCGAACCCGCTGACCCGGCCGATCGTCGCCGGCGTCGAGACCTGCGTCAGCATCGCGTTGTAGTTGACGCCGGCGAACTCGAAGAAGATGTTCGCCGCCGCGATGAGCGCGACGCCGACGACGAGCATCTCCGGGCTGGGGAAGACGAAGAAACACAGGGCGGTCAGGACGGCGACGATCGCGCTGTTCACGCCGAGCCAGAGCTTCCGGCGGCCCCCGGTGTCCGACCGCTGCCCGATGACCGGGGCGAGCAGTGCGATGAGCAGACCCGCCGCCGCGAGGCCCCACCCGAGCACCTGGGACGCGCGGGCTTCGCCGCCGAACGCGTCCGACGTGAGGTACACCGTGAACACGAAGGTGGTCATCACGGCGTTGAAGGCGGCCGACCCCCAGTCCCACGAGGCCCAGGCCAGCACGGGCCGGCTGAAGATGCGGCCGGAGCCGCGCGAAGGGGCGGGAGCAGGTGCCTCGGTCGGGAGCGGAAGCGGCCCATGGGTACTCATACGGTGAATGCTAGCGCCGTATGATCCCCGTCACGCCGAGGCGCACAGGAGCCGTCAATAGGTGCTCGCGCCGGGTAACACTGAAATGTTGGAGCAACCGCCCGGATAGACTGACGGGAGCCCGACCGTTCCCCAGCGGAAGATCGAGACCCATGCTCACCGTGCTGCTCGCGATGTTCGCGCTGGCACTGGTGGCGCCCCTGCTCTTCGCCCGCTTCGGACGATCGGCCTTCTTCGTCCTCGCCGCTGCGCCCGCCGCCGGCTTCGTCTGGCTCCTGACCAAGCTCCCGCGGGTGCTGGCCGCCGACCAGGACGCGCCGAACGGCACTCCCGGTGCTCCGCCGTCGATCGTCATCCCGTGGATCCCCAGCCTGCAGGTCGAGCTGTCCTTCCGGCTCGATGCCCTCGCCGCGGTCCTGTGCATCCTGATCCTGGGCGTCGGTGCCCTCGTCCTGTTCTACTGCGCGCGCTATTTCAAGAACGACGATCCCGACGTCGGCGCGTTCGGCGCCCAGCTCCTCGCCTTCGCCGCGGCGATGTTCGGGCTGGTCACCGCCGACGACCTCATCCTGCTGTTCATCTTCTGGGAACTGACCACGATCCTGTCCTACCTGCTCATCGGGTACTCGCGGCAGCGGCTCTCCGCCCGACGCTCCGCCCTGCAGGCGCTGATCGTGACGACGTTCGGCGGCCTGGCGATGCTGGTGGGCCTGGTCATCCTGGGACAGGAGGCCGGGACCTACCGCATCTCCGAGATCCTGGCGGACGCCGGGACCCTCGCCGCCGGCGGGCTACTCATCGACGTGGCGATCGGTCTCCTGCTGGTCGGCGCCATCACCAAGTCGGCGCTCGTCCCGTTCCACTTCTGGCTCCCCGGAGCCATGGCCGCACCCACGCCCGTCAGTGCCTACCTGCACGCGGCAGCGATGGTCAAGGCGGGTGTGTTCCTCGTGGCGCGCTTCGCCCCCGGGTTCGCGGAGACCACCTTCTGGTACCCGGTCGTCTTCGGCCTCGGTATGGCCACGATGCTGATCGGGGGGTGGCGCGCGCTCCGCCAATCCGACCTCAAGCTCGTGCTGGCCTACGGGACGGTGAGCCAGCTCGGCTTCCTGACCATGGTCGTGGGGCTCGGCGGGCGGGATGGCGCCGTCGCCGGCCTCGGGCTGCTGCTGGCGCACGGCTTCTTCAAGGCCACGCTCTTCCTGGTGGTCGGCATCATCGACCACCACTCCGGCACGCGCGACCTGCGCGTCCTGTCCGGGGTGGGCGCCACGTCGCCGGCGCTGTTCGCCGTCGCCGTCGTCGCCGCCGGGTCCATGGCGGGGGTGCCGCCCCTGCTGGGCTTCGTGGCGAAGGAATCGGTCCTCGAGGCGCTCGTCCACCGGGCCGAGGACGGGACGGCGGGCGTCCTCCTGCTCGGCGGCATCGTGCTCGGCTCCATCCTGACCTTCGCCTACAGCGGGCGTTTCGTGTGGGGCGCCTTCGCGCTGAAGCACGGCCAGCCGCAGACCCCGTTCAAGCCGGTCCGCATGTCCTTCCTGCTGGCGCCCGCCGTGCTCGCGGTCGCTTCCGTGGTGTTCGGGCTGTGGCCCGCGCCGTTGGACGCCATGATCCAGCCGTACGCCTCCCTCTTCCCGGCCGACGGCGATGCGCCGTACCTGGCACTGTGGCACGGCGTCAATCTGGCGCTGCTGCTCTCGGCCCTCACGATCGTCGCCGGGACCGCGTTGTACCTGCTGCGCGCGCCGTTCGAACGGTGGCAGGGGCGCCTGCCGGCGGTCCGGGAGGCGGAGGTGGTCTACCGCTCGCTGATCGGGGTCCTCGACGACGTCGCCGTGTGGGTCACGGGGCGCACGCAGCGCGGTTCGTTGTCCTTCTACCTCTTCATCATCCTCACGACCGCCGTCGTCACCCCGCTCGCCGCCCTCGTCCTCCTCGACGCCCCCATGCCCTCGGATGTCAGGATCGCGGAGTCGCCCGCGCAGGTCGTCGCGGCCCTGGTCATCATCGTCGGCATCCTCGCCGCGCTGCGGTCCACCAAGCGGTTCATGGCGGTCCTGATGGTCGGGATCACCGGGTACGGCATGGCGGCGATCTTCGCGCTGCACGGCGCCCCGGACCTCGCCCTCACCCAGATGCTCGTCGAGACGATCGTGCTGGTCGCGTTCGTCCTCGCGCTGCGCTCGCTCCCGGCCCGGCTCTGGAACCGCGGCGGGAGCCGGCACCACGTGCTGCGGGCGGGGCTCGGCGTGGCCTTCGGCGGCATCATGGCCGTGATCGCGATGTCCGCGATGGCCTCGCGCACCGCGGCACCCATTTCCCTCGCCTACCCGGGCTTGGCCTACGACGACGGCGGTGGAGCCAACGCGGTGAACGTCCTGCTCGTCGACATCCGCGCGTGGGACACCTTCGGGGAGATCACCGTCCTCGCGATCGCCGCGACCGGGATCGCGAGCCTCATCTTCATCCGCGGGCGCGGCGACACGCGGCGCAGGGCCCACGACGTCGAGGCCGGCTCGGTAGATCGGGGCCAGGAACCGCTGGACGCCCGGGGTCGCGGACGCGTAGCGCGTGAACTCGCAGCCCAGTTCGCTGGTTCGTCCGGAGACCCGTGGCTCGTGGCCGGGCGGACACTGGCGCCGGAGCGCCGGTCGATCGTCTTCGAGGTCATCACCCGGCTGCTCTTCCACACCATCATCGTGCTGTCCGTCTACCTGCTCATCGCGGGCCACAACTTCCCGGGCGGGGGCTTCGCCGGCGGGCTCACCGCCGGTCTGGCCCTCGCCATCCGCTACCTCGCGGGCGGGCGGTTCGAGCTGGCCGAAGCCAGCCCGGTCAGCGCCGGCGCGCTGCTGGGAATCGGGCTCGCGATCGTCTCCCTCACGGCGGCTGCGCCCCTGCTGGTCGGCGGCGCGGTCCTCGAGAGCTACGTCCTCGAATTCTGGCTGCCGGTCTTCGGCGACGTGAAGTTCGTGACGTCCACCATCTTCGATATCGGGGTCTACATCATCGTCGTCGGTCTTGTCCTGGACGTCCTGCGGAGCCTGGGCTCCGAGATCGACGAGAGCAGCGAGGCGGGGCCGCCCGTCGAGGAGGACGCCGCATCCGATGCGACCGTGCCGCCCGTCGCCGAAGGAGCCCAGCAGTGACCGTCAACCTCACGCTGATCGTGCTCATGGCGGTGTTCTTCGCCGCCGGGATCTATCTGCTGCTCGAACGCAGCCTGACCCGCGTGCTGCTCGGCCTGATCCTCATCGGCAACGGGGCGAACATCCTGATGCTCGCCATGAGCGGGGGCGGCGGGAAGTCGCCGCTCTACGTCTCGGGGACCCCCGCGGAGGACTACGCGGACAGCCTGCCCCAGGCCCTGATCCTGACGGCCATCGTCATCACGTTCGCGGTCACGGCGTTCATGCTCGGCATCATCTACCGCTCGTGGGTCCTCGGCCGCGAGGACGACGTCCAGGACGACCCCGAGGATCGCCGCGTCGCCGACCAGGACAGCTACGACTGGGAGGACGACGCCGACGTCGTCGCGGAGACCTCGGAGTTCTTCGACGACGACGACCCCGCCGTGCGTCGCGGCGCGACCGCCCATGGCGGCGCGCCGACGTCGGACGCTGCTGCCGGTAGGGTCGACGACGATCCCGCTGCCCGGACCCGCCGGCCGGAGGACCACCGATGATCGCCGCCGACCTGGCCCCCCTCGCGATCGTCCTGCCGTTCCTCGGCGCGGCCGTCGCGTTCCTGCTCATCCGCCATTCGCAGGCGCAGCGCGCCGTCAGCATCTCGACCCTCAGCGTGACCCTGATCATCGAGGTGGTGATGCTCCTCGCGGCGCCCTCCTCGGGGACGCAGGCGGTGAGGCTCGGCGGGTGGGAGCCCCCGTTCGGCATCGTGCTCGTGGTGGACCAGTTCTCCGCCCTGATGCTCGTGGTGTCCTCCGCCATCAGCCTCGCGGTGCTCATCTACGCCGCCGGCCAGGGCATGGCCGACGGCGACGAGGACGCTCCGGTCTCGATCTTCCACCCCACCTACCTGATCCTCGTGGCAGGCGTGTCCAATGCGTTCCTGACGGGCGATCTCTTCAACCTGTACGTCGGCTTCGAGATCCTGCTGACCGCGAGCTACGTCCTCATGACCCTGGGGGGCACCGCCCCGCGGATCCGCGCCGGCGTGACCTACGTCGTCGTCAGCGTCGTGTCCTCGATGCTGTTCCTGATCAGCATCGCGATGATCTACGGCGCGACCGGGACGGTCAACATGGCGGACCTCGCGGTGAAGCTGGAGACGGTGGACCCGGCGACGCAACTGATGCT
The DNA here is from genome assembly GCF_054511075.1 of Arthrobacter sp. TMS2-4. Classification (NCBI taxonomy): domain Bacteria; kingdom Bacillati; phylum Actinomycetota; class Actinomycetes; order Micrococcales; family Micrococcaceae; genus Arthrobacter; species Arthrobacter sp. TMS2-4. The sequence continues at coordinate 8,503 of NZ_JBTNDI010000012.1, read as the reverse complement.
GCATCTCATGCTGCTGGTCGCCTTCGGCATCAAGGCCGCGGTCTTCCCGCTGTCCTTCTGGCTCCCGGACTCGTATCCGACGGCACCCGCCCCGGTGACCGCCGTGTTCGCCGGCCTGCTCACCAAGGTGGGCGTCTACGCCATGGTGCGGGTGGAGACGCTGCTGTTCCCCGGCGACCGCATCAACACCCTGCTCATGGTCGTCGCGCTCCTCACCATGATCGTGGGCATCCTCGGGGCGCTCGCGCAGTCCGACATCAAGCGTCTGCTGTCCTTCACCCTCGTCAGCCACATCGGCTACATGGTCTTCGGCCTGGCCATCTCCTCGCGGATCGGTCTCGGCGCCGCCGTCTACTACGTGGCGCACCACATCACCGTGCAGACGAGCCTGTTCCTCGTCACCGGACTGATCGAGCGCCGGGGCGGGACGGCGAACGTCGACCGGCTCGGCGGTCTCGCGAAGCTCTCACCGCTCCTCGGCATCCTGTTCTTCCTGCCCGCCATGAATCTCGCCGGTATCCCTCCGTTCTCCGGCTTCCTCGGCAAGCTCGGGCTCATCCAGGCGGGCGTGGAGCTCGGGACGCCGCTCGCCTACGTGCTCGTCGCCGGGGGAGTGCTGACGAGCCTGCTGACCCTCCTCGTCATGGCCAGGGTCTGGAACCGGGCGTTCTGGCGCAGCCCGGCCGATGCGGAGGACCCGGACCCCATCCTGCTCGCGAGCAAGGAGGACGGCTCCAGGCTGGGTACCTCCCGCCACGTCACCGGAAGTGACACCGGGCGCTTCGCCGGGAAGGATCCCGTCACGCTCCTGCCGCGCACCATGACGGGCCCGACGGTCGGCCTCGTCGTGCTCGGGCTCGCCCTGACGGTCCTCGCCGGGCCGCTGTTCTCGCTGAGCGACGACGCCGCCCAGGAGATGCTGGACCGCACCCCCTACATCGAGGCCGTCCTCGGGCCGGGGGCGGACGGATGAGCCGCCAGCACATCCCCCTCATCACCGAGCTGCCGCTCGTCATCTGGCTCGTCCTCGTGTGGGGCGCCCTATGGCAGGACTTCAGCCCCGGCACCCTCGTGTTCGGTGCGATCATCGCGTACGTCGTCGTGAATTTCTTCTACCTGCCACCGGTCGAGCTGACGGGCAGGTTCAACGTGCTGTGGGTCGTCCCGTTCGTCGGGCGGTTCCTGTACCGGCTGGTGGTCGCGAGTGTCCAGGTGTTCTGGCTCGCCCTGACCAAAGGTCCCGCCCTTCGGAGTGCCGTGGTGGCCGTGCGGTTGCGCAGCCATTCCGACTTCCTCGCCACCGCGACAGGCCATGCGCTCTCCCTGATCCCCGGCTCCCTCGTCCTGGAGGTCGACCGTTCCACCTCCACCCTCTACCTGCACTGCCTCCACATCCATTCCGAGGCCGACGCCGAGGCCATCCGGCGGGACGTCCGGGCCACCGAGGCCTGGCTCATCAAGATCATGGGCAGTCGCCTCGACCTGGCCGCGCTGAAGAAAGCAGAGGCACGCCGATGACCGTCGCTGTATATGTCACCGGGGGTATATTGACGGTCGCGGCCCTGTTGGCCCTCTACCGGGCGGTCCGCGGGCCGTCGATCCTCGACCGCGTGCTCGCGCTCGACGTCGTCCTGGCCATCGTCGGTGCGGCGCTGGTCCTGAACATGGTCGTGGGGCGCCACCTCGACAACCTCGTGCTGCTCGTCGTGATCTCACTCATCGGCTTCGTCGGCTCGGTCACCGTCGCCCGTTTCGTCACGGACAGGAGATAGGGCCATGGTCAACGACGGAATCGTCTCGATCCTCCTCATCGGTGGTGCGCTGATGTCCCTGGCCGCGGGCGTCGGCCTCGTGCGCTTCCCGGACCTGCTCTCGCGCATGCATGCCGCGACCAAGCCCCAGGTCCTGGGGCTGCTGCTGTTCCTCCTCGCGCTCGCCGTCGAGTTCGAGAGCTGGCTGCTGGTCCCGCTGCTGGTGCTGTGCTGGATCTTCCAACTGCTCACCAGCCCCGTGTCGGCGCACATGGTGGGTCGCGCCGGCTACCGCACGCGGCACCTGCGCCGGGACCTCCTCACCCTCGACGAACTGGACGACGTCGTCGCGCGGGCCGCTGCGGCGGACCCCGGCGAGCGGGGCCGCACCGGCGCGACACGCCCGGAAACAGGTGACGGCCCGGACTGACGGACACCGCCGTCCTCGACTCCCGGCAGGGCGACCGGCCGGCGCGATACGCTCCCGGCTCCACCGGTCGAGCAACGGCAGACGGGTGTCCGTCCACCGGAGAGGCACCGGTGAAGGTAAGGTTGCTGATGATCAGGGGCAACAGGACGGAGGGAGGTCGGCCATGGAGACACTGCAGCGCGGCGCTGTCGTGATCGAGGACGACGCCGACATCCGCAGGCTGCTCGTCATCGTGCTGTCCGGGCGCGGGTTCACCGTCCACGAGGCCCGCACGGGAGCGGAGGGGCAGCGCCTCGTCGACGCGGTTCGGCCGGACCTCGTCACACTGGACCTCAATCTGCCCGACGTGGACGGGCTGGACCTCTGCCCCCGGCTCCGCGCGCATTCCGACGCGCACATCCTCACGATCTCCGCGCGGCCGCCGCAGCTCACCGCCGAGCAGTGCCTGGCGGCAGGTTCCGACCAGTTCATGGCGAAGCCCTTCAGCCCACGCGCGCTCCGCGCCTACCTCGACGACGTCCTCCCCGTCGGGGACTTCCGCGACGCCGCGTAGCACGGGGTTCCTCCGGACGGGCGGTCGCCTACCGGGCCCTGACCACGGGCAGCTCCGACCACTTCGTCGTGTAGTGGGGTGAGAGCATGTCCCGCTTCATGGTCCAGGCGGACCCGCCCTTCAGCCCGGCATGCCCGAGTCCGATCGCCGATCGTCCGAAGCGCCGGCCGACGTCCTGGAGGAGAGGCCCCGTGTCCCTGCGTGGCGGGCCGTCCGTGGGCAGCAGCGAGTCCTGGGCGCCCGCGGGTCGGAGATCGGTGACGACGACGCCCGCGCGGATGTAGGGCACGCCCTCCTCGATCAGGGGAAGGAGTGAGTCCGCCGCACGCGACAGTTCGAGGGGATCGGCGGTGTGGGCGGGCAGCGGGACGCAGATGGTGGGCGTACTCGAGCGGCCGGTACCGAAGGGGGACGTGGCGGCGAAGGCCGTGACGACGCGCCCCTGCAGGCTTTTCCTGGACAGGCGGGAGGCGGCGCCCTGCGCGTAGACGCTGAGGGCCTGGTGCATGGCCTCCCGCGTACTCACCGGCGCCCCGAAGGACCGGGAGTAGAGGACCTGCTCGGTTCCGGTGGACTCGCGGCCCGTGATGCAGGGCGTGCCCTGGAGCTCCAGGACGGTCCGCATCAGCACCACGGAGAAGCGCTTGCGGATGGTCACGGGGTCCGCGGTGGCGAGGTCCCAGGCCGAGTCGATCCCGAGCGTGCCCAGCCGCTGCGCATTCCGGGTGCCGACACCCCACACGTCCGAGGCCGAGAGCCGCCGAAGGAGGGACCGACGGTTCTCCTCGGGGACCTGCCCCCAGTGGCACACGCCGTCGAACTCCGGATTGCCCTTGGCCCAGCGGTTCGCGAGCTTGGCGAGGGTCTTGGTGGGCGCGATGCCCACGCAGACGGGCAGCCCGACGTTGCGGCGCACGGTGGTCCGGATCTCCGTCCCCGCCCGCCACTGGGTGTCGAGCGGACCGGAAAGCGTCAGGAAGGCCTCGTCGATGCTGTAGATCTCGAGGTGCCCGGTGTGCCGGCCGAGGAGTTCCATGACGCGGGCGCTCAGATCGCCGTAGAGCTCGTAGTTGCTCGAGCGCACCTGCAGCCCCCACGCAGGCGCCTGGTCCGCGATACGGAACCACGGCGTGCCCATCGTGATGCCGAGGGCCTTCGCCTCGGGGCTCCGGGTGATCACGCAGCCGTCGTTGTTCGAGAGCACCACGAGGGGCCGGCCCTCGAGCGACGGGTCGAACGCCCGCTCGGCGGAGACGTAGAAGTTGTTGACGTCGACGAGCGCGATGCTGCGGCCGTGCTCAGACACGGTGCAAACACCGCGTGACGACGCCCCAGATCACCAGGGCATCGGGGTCCGGCACGGGGATGGGCGGGTGGTCGGGGCTCGTGGCGACGAGCTCCACACCGGAGGACGCGATGCGGATCCTCCGGATGACGAGCTCGCCGTCGAGCACGGCGATCACCACGGAGCCGTCGCCCGGCCGCAGGGCGCGGTCGACGATCAGCTCGTCACCGTCGGAGATCCCGGCGCCGTCCATGGCGTCCCCCGAGACCCGGACGATATACGTGCTCGTGATGTCCCTGATGAGGTGGCGGTTGAGGTCGATCCGGTCCTCGAACCAGTCCTGCGCGGGAGAGGCGTACCCCGACGGCATGAGGGAGCTGTCCTCCACCCCGCCGACCGGCCGGCCCAGCGCCGCCCCGGAACCATCCATCTCCCCGCTCCTTCTCGCCGTCGCCGGCTGCCCACCGACGCGCTGTCGGCCCGTCGTGGCCGTGCCGACCTTCGCAGCCTAGACGCTGCCACCGACGGTTCCACGACGTGGGCGGCTCGACGGCGGGGACAGGGCACCGCACCTGTCGCGAGGACGGCTCAGTGGATCAGACGCCGCCAATCGGCGGGCACGCGTCCCGCAGGGCCGGGGGCAGGCTGATCGGCCGGGCGGCTGGTGGGCCCGGCGAGTGGCACGCCGTCGACGAACTGCTGTGTCCCGTAGTCCCAGAACCAGTCCTCGCCCGGCTCGAAGGACATGGCCACCGGATGCCCAGCCGCAGCTGCATGCGAGGACGCGTGCCGGGACGGGGAACTGTCGCAGCACCCCACCTGTCCGCATGCGGCGCAGCGGCGCAGGTGGACCCACCAGCCGCCTGTGGCATCGCACTCCCTGCAGCCGGTACCGGAGGGGGTGATGCTCGGATCGATGGGGTCGGTCATGGTGGTCCTTCCTTCCCGGCGGGAGGCACGGCGGGTGAGGGGTACCGCGCCGCCCGGAGTGCGGCGACGGCGTCGGCAGCCGGCGACGCGGCGGCCACGAAGCCGTCCGGCCGCACGAGGTACAGGGTGCCGGGCCGCAGGGGGGTGGACCCGGTGGAGCCGAAGACGTGCAGCGGGAGCCCGAGCTCGGTGGCGGCGGCTTCCGCCTCCCGTACCGCCGCTGCCTCGGGCGCGTACAGGTGCAGCTGCCACGATGCCGACCGCAACGCGTCGAAGTTGTCGCCGGTCCACTGCAGCCGGCGGCCGACGACGGCGTCCCGCCGGCGGCGGCGCCCGGACGGGGAACCCTCCATCCGGTAGTGGATGCGGATCTGCCCCAGGTATCCGGCCATCCGCCGCCCCAGCGGCAGGCGGGGGAGGAGGGCTACCCCGATCGGCAGCACGACCCGCGGCACGTACCTGCGCGCCAGCGTGGCGGGCCGGGAGCGCGCCGTGACCCCCCGGAACACGAGATCGGTGGTCCTGAGCAGCCGCAGGGCCACCGGGCGGCGCTCCGCCTCGTAGCGATCCAGGCCGGTCGCGGCCGTCCGTCCGGCGAGGGCGTCGGCGAGCTTGAAGGCGAGGTTGTGGGCGTCCTGGAGCCCGGTGTTCATGCCCTGGGCGCCGACCGGCGAGTGCACGTGCGCGGCGTCCCCGGCGAGGAGGACCGAGCGGTCGCGGAACCGTGCCGCGATCCGGTGGTGGACGCGGTAGGTGGAGAACCAGTGGAAGTCCTCGTAGACGACACCGAAGACCTCCGCCAGGTGGTGCCGCGCGTACGCCTCCGTCACCGCCGGTGCGTCCTCGTCGGCGACGACCCCGATGAGCCGCTGCCGCGGCCGCGCCTCGCCATCGGGCGTCATCGGGAAGGCGAGGAGGAACTCTGCGGCGCCCTGCCGGATGTTCACGGTGGCCGGGGCGAGCCCGCGCACGCCCACCGCGTCGACGAGATAGAACCTCTGGCGGCTCGTCGTGCCCTCGAAGGCGATCCCGCACAGGGACCGGACCGTCGAGGACGCACCGTCACATCCGACCGCGTACCGGGCCCGGAGGGTCGAGAGGCCGTCCGGACCGTCCGCCCGGGCCACCACGCCGTCACCGTCCTGCTCGAGGCCGGCCAGGCGGTGCCGCCAGCGGACGCAGCCGCCGAGTTCGCGGAGGTACCCGCCGAGGATCCGCTCGTTGGCGCTCTGCTCCAGCACGTACATGCCGGGGTAGGGGGTCAGACCGCGCCCGAGCCCGGTCAGGGGAATGGGTGCGAAGGCCTTGCGCCGGAATCCCTGCCGCATCGATTCCGCGTGTTCCGCTTCGGCCAGCACCCGGTCAACGATGCCGAGCTGGTCGTAGATCTCCATGGACCGAGAGTGGACGCCCAGGGCCCGGGACTCGCGTGTGGGGCCGTCCTTGCCGTCCACCACGATGATGCGGACGCCGAGCCTGGTCAGCCAGACGGCGAGCATGAGTCCCGTGGGGCCGGCGCCCACCACGAGCACATCGACGTCGTCGCGGGCTGTCGGGTCCATCGCGGCGTCGGAGCTCAGCGGTCCAGGGCGGTGCAGACGCAGGCGCGGTTGCCCTCGGCGTCCGCCAGGACCGTGAACGACGGCGCCTGCGCGTCGTCGACCACGCGTCCGCCTGCGGCCACCGCGGCGGCGATCCGCGCCTCCGCGGCATCGTGCGGCACCCAGACGTCGAGGTGGAAGCGCTGCCGCGGCGTCTCGTGCGTGTCGGTGTGCTGGAACCACAGGAGGGGGACGCGCCCGCCCGGGTCCGCGACGTCGTCGCCGTCCACCGCGGTCGCGTCGCCGGTCAGGAGGGCCGCCCAGAACGGGCCGAGGGCGGCGACGTCGGCCGTATCGAGGGCGAGCTCGACGACGGCGGGCGCCGCAGGATCGGCCGCGATGCCCCGCTCGGCGGCGAGTCCGCTGATCCGCCGTGCGAGCTCGATGTCGCGCTCCGTGATGCCGGAGGCGTCGTGGCTGAGGAGCGTCACGTCGACGTGCGGGTAGGTCAGCACGACGTCGGGATGGTGGCTCGCCTGCTCCGCGAGATCGCCGATCGCCGTGACGAGGTCGAGCCCGGTGGCGAAGTCGCCGGTGAGGAAGCGCGCGTGCAGGGCCTGGGCCAGCTTGCGCCAGTCGGCCAGGCCCGCGTCGAGGATCTGCTGCATGGTGAGGAGGGTCATGCGGCCAGTATGCGCCGGTGGCCGCACCCGGGAGAAGGACTTCAAGGTTCGGCTGTCATACTGCGGGATGCCCACCATCAGGATCCACCCGGGCGCCGGCGTCCTCGCCGCCCGCTTCGACGGCGGCCTCCGGCAGCGGTTGCGGGCCGCGGCCTTCCACCCGCAGCTGCTCCTCGCGGCGAAGGCCGCCCTGGCCGCAGCGCTTGCCTGGGCGATCGCCCTCGCCATTCCAGGGTCGCCGTCCGAGTACCCGTACTACGCCCCGCTGGGTGCGCTCCTCGCGATCTACCCGACCGTGGCGGGCAGCGTCCGGCTCGGCCTGCAGACCGTCGTCGGGCTCACCGTCGGGATCCTCCTCGCGTACATCGCCGTGTGGGCGGGGGACCCGAACTGGGTGACCATCGCCTTCGTCGTCGGGGCGGGCGTCCTCCTCGGCGGTCTGCTCAAGAAGACGGCCGGCGGCGGGTCGGGCATCGCCTCGGCCGGGTTGTTCGTGCTCGTCATCGGCAACGAGAACCTCGGGTATTCGCTCGGCTACCTGGTCCAGACCCTCGTGGGCGTCAGCGTGGGACTCGCGGTCAGTGCGCTGATCCTTCCCCCGCTCCACCTCAATGACGCCGTCGGCCAGATGAGCGGTCTGCGGCGGACGGCGGCAAGCCAGCTCCAGGAGATGTGCGAGGCGCTCGAGGAGGACTGGGCCGAGGACGATCCACGGTGGGTGGAACGCCGCGACGCCCTCACCGCATCCGTCCGGAACGCCCGGAGTGCGCTCCAGTACGCGGACGAGAGCCGGAAGGGCAACGTCCGGCGCCGCTTCCACCCGCGGGACGTGCGCCGCGACTACCGGCACATCGAAGTCCTCGAGATCGTCGCCCTGCACACCCTGAACATCACCAACATGCTGCAGGACGGGCTCCATGGGACGGAGACGGAGCATTCGCTCCCGGGGCCGGTCCGCGCCCCCCTGCAGGAGGCGTTCACCGCCGTGGGGAAGGTCCTGGACCTGTGGACCGTCGAGGAGGACAGCACCGCGATGGTGCGGGACGCGGAACGGGCGCTGAAGGTCCTCGAGACGGCGGCCTACGAGTCCACGTCGGAGACGGTCCCCTTCGGCTCGGCCGCTGCGATCGGCATGAACCTGCACCGCATCCTGCAGGCCGTCAAGCCCGAGCTGGGCGGCAAGGGGGCGTCCTGAGGGATGCGGAAGGGGCGCCCCGAAGTGAACTGGTCCCCGGACGTTGGACTGGCTAAGTAAGTAGGTTAGGCCGTGAGGGTCTGAGCACGGTATTGCACCGGGCTCAGGCCCTCACGCTTTGTGGAGATCCGCTCG